>NZ_JBFARL010000190.1:0-14982 GCF_040674655.1 Actinomadura sp. NPDC049753
CGAGCACCCGCCCGCGCAGCCGCCTCCGCCACACGTGCGCGAGCGTGCCGCACGCGTCCCCGGCCGCCGCGCAGCCGGCCTGCCCGCGGTCGCCGTGCTCGCCGGCGAGGCCGCCGAGGACGACGAAGAACCCGAGGCCGGGCCGGACCGCCTGGACGAGCGCGGCGGCGCCGTCCACCTTCGTCCGGTACACCCGCGCGAACGACTCGGGCGAGGTGTCGCGGACGAGGCGGTCCCCGGCGAGGCCGGCGCCGTGGACGACGCCGTCCAGCCGCCGGTGCCGCCGGTAAACGTCGTCCACCACGGCCCGCACGGCGGCCGGCTTCCGCACGTCCGCCGCGTGGTACCGCACGGAGGCGGCGTGGCCGCTCAGGGCCGCGAGGGTCCGGCGTATCCCGCGCTCGGCGAGGAGCCTGCGGACCGTAGCCTCGATCTCGGCGGGCTGCTCCTCGCCGTGCGCCACGAGCGCCCGGCGCAGCCCGGCCTCGTCCTCGGCGCCGGGGAACTCGGGCTCCCCGTCGGGCTCCGGGGTGCGGCCCACCAGCTCGATGTGGCAGCCGCTCGTCCGGGCGAACTCCAGCGCGACCCGGGCGGTGGCGCCCCGCGCGCCCCCGGTCAGCAGGACGACGCCGTCGGGTCCGAGGTCCGGCGCGGCTGCCGCACCCCCGCCGGGCGGCCCGGCGGGGATCAGGTCCAGGGCGTTGCGCCGGCCGCTCTCGTGCCCGACCACGACCGGCGCCTCGGCGGTCAGCAGCTCGGCCAGGATCCGCTGCGCGATCGCGCGCGGGGTGTCCTTGGTGTCGACGTCCAGCGCGCGGACGAGCATCTCCGGGTACTCCCGCGCGATGGTCCGGGCCAGCCCCGCCAGGCCCGCGCCCGGCCCGGGGTCCCCGACGGCGCCGCCGCCGAACCGGTGCCCGAACGTCCCGCCGGCGCCACTGGCGAGGACGAGCCACCGCAGCCCGCCGGCCAGCGCCCGCCGGACGCCCCCGAACGCCTGCGGCAGCACGGGCCCGGCCCCCGGCCGCAGGGCCGCCAGATGGACGAGCCCGTCGCAGGGCCCGTCCACGTCCGGGGGCACGCGCACCTGCGCGCCGTGCCGCTCCAGCAGGTCGGCCAGTTCGAGCGCGACGCCGCACGCGTCGTCCACGATCAGGAACCGTTTGCCCGCGAACCCCGTCCCGGACTCCGGCGGCGCCGGCAGCGCCCCCAGTTCGACGATCCGCGGGATCTGCCGCGACACCCGCGGCGCGGGGCGGCTCCCGGAAAGGTCCGCGGCCCCCACATGGGCGGACGACCGCGCAGGAGGCGGCACGGTCATCTCGGGCACGGTCATCTCGGGCACGGTCATCTCGGGCACGGTCATCTCGGGCACGGCGGGCTCCGGGGCAGTGGACTCCGGGACAGTGGGCTCGGCGGGCTCCGGGACGGTGGGGCGCGGCTCCGCGGGCGCTTCCTCGCGGTCGTCGCCGGTGCGGGCGCGGATCACGGCGCCGGCGGCGGCGTGCACGTCCCGCCTGCCGTCGGCGGCCGGCCGCTCCTCCGCTCCGTCCCGCGCCGTGTCCCGCGCCGTGTCCCGCACCGTGTCCCGCACCGTGTCCTGCGCCGCGTCCCGCGCCGCGTCCGGGTCGGGCAGCGTCTCGCCCGGCAGGACGGGACGGGGCGCGGGGACGGACCGCGCCGCCGCGTCCCGTCCGGCCGGGGCCGCGAGGTGCCGCAGGACCACCTCGCGCTGCGCTGCGATCACCTCGCGGCTCGCGCGCAGGTACTCCAGGACGGCGGCCTCCGAGCCGCCCGGGCCGGGGCCCTCGACGCGCTCGGCGGGCCGGAGCGCGCCCGCCGGGTACGCGCCGTCGGCGGTGCGGACGGCATGGCCGTTGACGATCCAGCCGGGCGCCGGGGCGGGCTCGGCGGGCAGCGGGCGGGCGTCGCGCCCGGCGAACAGGGGCAGCGGGTCGACCGGGACGCCCGCCGCGGCCAGCTCGGCGAGCGCCCGCAGCAGCCCCGTCAGGGCGCTGCCGCCGGGGGCGTCGCAGCTCACGGCGGTGTGCGGCCGGTCCCCGAGGATCGCGGCGACCAGGCCGGTGAGGACCCGTCCGGGGCCCGCCTCGACGAAGGTGCGGGCGCCCGCCGCGTACATCGCCTCGATCTGCTCGACGAAGCGGACCGGTGCGGCGAGCTGCCCCGCGAGGGCGGCGGCCAGCTCGGACGGGTCGGTGTCGTGAGGCGCCGCCGTCGCGTTCGACCAGACCGGGAACGCGGGCGAGCGCAGGTCGCGGCCGAGCAGCTCCGCGCGCAGGCCCTCCGGCGCGGCGGCGGCGAGCGGGCCGTGGGCCGCGCACGCGGCCGGGATCCGCTCGGCGGGCAGGCCCGCCTCCGACAGGACGCGCAGCGCGCGGTCCAGTCCCGCGGAGGTCCCGGCGATCACGACCTGGCGGGGGGCGTCGTGGTGGGTCACGGCAACGTCGCCGCTCGCCCCCAACGTCTCCCCCAACGCCTCCCGCACCTGCTCCGGCGTCGCTCCCACGACCGCCGCCGCGCCCCCGCCGGGCCCGGCCGCCGCCAGGATCGCCTCGGCGCGCGCGGCGCTCAGGCCGATCATGTCGGCGTCGTCGAACACGCCGGCCGCGCAGAGCGCGACGAGTTCGCCGCAGCCGTGCCCGGCGGCGAGGTCGGGGTGCACGCCGACCGCGGTCAGCAGCCGGTGGACCGCCAGCCCGGCGATGCCGAGCGCGGGCTCCGCGACCCGCGTGTCGTCGATCTCCGCCCGGTGGCGGCGGGACTCCGACCGGGTGAACGCCGCGGGCGGGAACATCGCGGCCGCGTACCGTCCGCCGGCGTGCCGCAGCAGGCGCTGGAGGCGGGGGAACGCGACGAAGAGGTCCGCGAGCATCCCGGGCCGCTGGCCGCCCTGGCCGGGGAACAGGAACGCGACCTGCCCCGGCTTCCCGGAGGGCAGGAGGACGCCCGGCGCCGGGCGGAACGCGGCCGCGAGCGCGAGCTTGTCCCGCAGGTCCTCCAGGCTTGAGGCCACCAGCGCCGCCTGCACCGGGCCTTCCAGCGAGGCGGCGGTCCTGGCGAGGTCGCGCAGCCGGGGCCCGCCGGGCAGCAGCGCCGAGAGCCGGTCGATCCCGGCGCGGGCGGCGGAACGGTCGGCGCCGCGGATCAGGAACAGCTCGGCCGGCCACTCGTCCAGCCCGGACACCGGCTCGGGGGCGCCGTCGTAGCCGGACAGGACGGCGTGAAAGTTCGCGCCGCCGACGCCGAAGCCGCTGAGTCCCGCGAACCGTTCGCCCGGTTCGGCGGCCCACGGCCGGGCGGCGCCGCCGAACGCGAGCGGGCCGTCCGGCGTCCACTCCGGATTCGGCCGGGCGAGGTGCAGCGTCCCCGGCAGCACGCCCGTGTGCAGCGCGTACGCGGTCTTGATGAGCCCGGCGACGCCCGCGGCGCACCCGGTGTGCCCGATCTGCGACTTCACCGAGCCGAGCGTGACGCTTCCCGGCTCGGCCCCGGCGAACACCGAGGCGAGGGTCGCCAGCTCCGTCCTGTCGTCCGCCTCGGCTCCGGCGCCGTGCGCTTCGACGAGCCCCACGGAGGCGGGCGCCACGCCCGCGCGCCCGTAGGCGCGTTCGAGGGCGCGGCGCTGCCCTTCGGAACCCGGTGAGGCGAGGTCGAGGGCGCGCCCGCCGGCGGCCCCGGCGACCGACTTGACCACCGCGTAGATCCGGTCGCCGTCGCGTTCGGCGTCGTCGAGGCGCTTCAGGACGACGCATCCGATGCCCTCGCCGAGAGCGACGCCGTCGGCGGACGAGTCGAACGCGGCGCAGCGCCCGGACGGGGACAGCGCGCCCGCCGAGGCGGACAGCAGGTAGTCCTGGACGCCGGCGCGCAGGTCGGCGCCGCCGCACAGCACCATGTCGCTGGTCCCGGCGGCGAGCTCCTTGCAGGCGGCGTCGAGCGCGGCCAGCGACGAGGCTCCCGCGGCGTCCACCGTGTGGGCCGCGCCGCCGAGGTCGAGCCGGTCCGCGATCCGGCCGGCGATGACGCCGGTGAGGACGCCGGGGAAGGAGTCCGCGGTCGGGCGCGGCAGCCGCTCGTCCAGGCCCGGGGGCACCTCGCCGTAGTAGGACGGGAGCGTCGCGCGCATCGCGTACGCGGTGCCGAGGTCGCCGCCCCCGGCCGCGCCGAAGACCACCGACGTCCGGGCCCGGTCGAACGGGCGGTCGGCGTACCCGGCGTCGGCCAGCGCGCGGGACGCGACCTCCAGCGACAGGAGCTGGACCGGGTCGACGCCGCCGAGCGCGCCGGGCGGGATGCCGTGGGCGAGCGCGTCGAACGGGACGTCGGGGATGAAGCCGCCCCACTTCGACGGGGTCGCGCCCTCCCCGGACGGCGAGTAGTGGATCCGCGGGTCCCAGCGGGTGACCTCGGTGACCGCGTCGGCGCCGCCGACGATGTTCGCCCAGTAGCTCGCGGTGTCGCGGGCCCCCGGGAAGACGCAGCCCATGCCGATGACCGCGACGTCGGCCGGGCGGGCCGCGCTCGCGCTCGCCGCGGGTCCGGCGACGCCGAGCTCGGCCGCGCGGGCGGCCAGGAAGGCGGTCGCGCCCGAGGTGACCTGCTCGTGCAGGTCGGCGATCCGGGTCGGGGCCGACCGCAGCGCGGCGACCTGCCCGATCATGTAGAGGCCGTCGGCGCGCTGGACGCCGTCGTCCACTGGGGCGCCGCGTCGCAGGCCCTTGCTCGCGACGCGCAGGCGGCCGAGGTTCAGCTTCTCCAGGCGGCGCCACACCTCCCGCCGCGGCGTGCCGACCTGCTCCAGCTCGCGGCGGGTCTCCTCGAACGTCCGGACGTAGGGGGTGCGGGCGCAGCGGGTCGCGAGGCCGGGCGAGGTCTCCAGCAGGGCCGTCCCGCCGCAGCCGAGCGCGACGTCCTGGAAGCCCGGCAGGATCGCGCCGGCCGCGACCGCCTCGGCGGTGAACAGGTACGCGGTCCCCATCAGCACGCGGACGTCGGCGCCGCGTTCGGCCAGCGGCCCGGCGAGCGCGGCGACCATCGCGGCGGACCGCGCGTCGTGCACGCCGCCCGCGAACATCACCGACAGCTCGCGCGGGTCGCCGCCGAACGCCTCCAGCCGCTCGACCTGCGCGTCCCACAGCGGGAAGCTCGCGAGCGGTCCGACGTGCCCGCCGCATTCCGCGCCCTCGAACACGAATCTGCGCGTGCCCTCTGCCAGGAACCGCTCCAGCTCCACCGGCGACCGGACGTGCAGGTACGTGCGGATCCCCGCGGCATCCAGCGGCGCGGCCTCCGCCGGGCCGCCGCCCGCGATGACCGCGTAGGGCGGGGCGGCCTCGCGGATCGCGGCGAGCTGGGCCTCCCGCAGCTCCGGCGGCGCGGTCCCGAGGACGCCGACGCCCCAGGGACGCCCGCCTAGCCGGTCGGCGGTCTCGCGCAGCAGCTCCCGCACCCGGCCGGGGTCCGTCAGGGCGAGCGCGAGGAACGGCAGGCCGCCGTCCTGCGCGACGGCGCCGGCGAACGCGGACGTGTCGCTGACCTGCGTCATGGGGCCCTGCACGACGGCCGGTTCGGCGCGCGGCGCGAGCGGCTCGGAGCGCACGGCGGCCCGCAGGTGCAGGTCGATCTGCTCCCGGACGGCCCGCACCACTCCCCCGGCGGTCCTGTAGCGCCCGGCGAGCGCGGCGGCGAGCGGCGCGTCCTGCCCGACGGGCAGCGGACGCCGCTCGGCCCCGGGGGCGCCGGTCCCCGGGTGGACGCGGTGCCCGTCGACGACCGCCGTCTCGGTGCCGTCCATCGCCGACAGCCTGGCGACGATGCCGGCGGACGGCTCCGCCTCCCGGACCAGCGCGAGCTGAACGTCCAGGACGACCCCGGCCGCGCCCCCGGCCACCGCCGCCGCGGCCGAGTGCGGCCCGATCCCGCCCGCCGCGTACACCGGGACGCCCGCGTCCGCCGCGGAGCCGGCGCCCGCCAGGAGGTGCTGCAGGAGCACGAACGTGGTCGGCTCGCCGACGCGCCCGCCCGCCTCGCTGCCCCGCGCGACCAGCCCCACATCGTCGGTGATCTCCCGGGCGGCGGCGATGGCGGCGGCGGCCTCTTCCGGGTCGACCACCTCCACCAGGAGGCGGCGCCCGCGGGCGAACCCGGCGACGTCCGGCGCGCCGTCCGCCCCCGGCGCGGGCGCGCCGAGCAGCACGGGCGCGTCGACCAGGACGGTCGCGGCGGCCTCGGGGACCTCGTCCGGCCGGATCCGGCACCCGGCGGGCACGCGGACGCCGAACGGGCCTCTCCACCAGCGGCCGACGTCGGCGAGGGCGGCGAGCCCGGGCGCCCGGTCGGCGCCGAGGTCGAGCACGCCGGTGCCGCCCGCGCGGGCGACGGCGACAGCGAGATGGGGCGCGGGTCGGCCGAACGGGGCGACCCCGATGATCTCGGTCCGGGGCCGCTCGCCCCGGCCTGCGTCCCGCCCGCCCCTACCCGCCATGCACAGCCCCCCGACGTCCCGCGCGGCCCGGCGCGTGACCGGCGCGGCTCGCAACAATGGAGCGCCACACTACGGTCGGCGACGGCGTGATCACGGAGACGACACACCCGGGGGCGCGTTGATGGCGGCACGGCTAAGGAGATTGGAACGTCCCTTGACGCGCGGCGGGGGCCGGAGGTGGCCCCGGCCTGGGCCTCCCCCCGCCGCGGCCACATCGCGCATAATGGCGATCACAGTCCGTGGCGGTGTGTCGCGGACGGGCCAGGCGGGGGCGCGATGGCGACGCTGAATCCGGCGACGGGACGGTTCCGCCTCCCCGCGCGGCGGCGGGAGGCGGCGGGAGGCGGCCCGGACCCCGTGCGGGCCGCCCTCGCCCCCCTGCTCGCGGCCCATCGCGCCGCCCACCCCGGCGGCGCCCTCCCGGGAGCGGCCGAGGCCGAACTGCTGCGCGGGTACACGGTGGCGGAGCGCATGCACCGCGGGCAGCTCCGCAAGTCCGGCGCCCCGTACATCACCCATCCGCTCGCCGTCGCGCTGATCCTCGCCGGGATGGGGCTGGACACCACCACCCTGGTCGCCGCGCTTCTGCACGACACCGTCGAGGACACCCCCTACACGCTGGGTGAGGTCCGCGCCGACTTCGGCGACGAGATCGCGGTGCTGGTGGACGGCGTCACCAAGCTGGACGGCCGGCGCTGGGGCGACCGCGCCGAGGCCGAGACGTTCCGCAAGATCGTGCTGGCCGCGGCGGCGGACCTCCGGGTCCTGGTGATCAAGCTGGCGGACCGGCTGCACAACCTGCGGACGCTGCGCCACCAGCCCGAGCACAAGCGCGCCCCCTACGCCCAGGCGTCCCACGAGCTGCTGGTCCCGTTCGCGGAGCGGCTCGGCATCCACGTCCTCAAGCGGGAGATGGACGACCTCGCCTTCGCCTCCCGCGACCCCCGGGCGCACGAGGCGACGCGGCGCGCCGTCCGGGCGGCGCTGAGCGGGGCGGGCCGCACGTTCGGGCCCGCGACGGCGCTGCTGCGCCCCTCGCTCGCCGAGCACCGGGTCAGGGCGCGGGTGGAGGTCCGGCCGTCGCACCTGTACGCGGTGCACCAGTCGTTCGGCGGCGGCCTGGCCGGGCTGCGTCCGTGCGAGGCGGCGCGGCTGCTGCTGGTGGTGGACGGCGCCGAGAGCGACTGTTACATCGCGCTCGGGGCCGTGCACGCCGCGCTGCACCCGGTGGCCGGGCAGGTCCGCGACTTCATCGCGACGCCGAAGGACAACCTGTACCGGTCGCTGCACACCCGGGTGATCAGCCCGGACGGCGACCCGTTCGAAGTGATCATCCGCAGCGAGGCGATGCACCCGGTCGCCGAGTACGGCATCGTCGCGCACATCCGGGACGCGGGCCGCGACACCGGCCCCACCGTCGCCGAGCGCCGCGACCTGGTGTGGCTGAGCCGGCTGCTGGCCTGGCAGTCCGACTCGCCGTCCGGCGAGTTCCTGGACCGGCTCCGCGCCGACCTCGCCGCCGGGAACGTCGCCGCGTTCACCACCCGCGGCGACATCGTCCCGCTGCCCGCGGGCGCGACCGCGCTCGACTTCGCCTACGCGCTCGGCCCCGGCACCGGCGACCGCTGCATCGGCGCCGTCGTCAACGGCCGGCTCGCGCCCATGTCGGTGCAGATCCGCAGCGGCAACGTCGTGCAGATCCTCACCGACCCGGCCGGCTCCCCGTCCGAGGACTGGCTCGGCTTCGCCGTCTCGGTGCCCGCCCGCGTCCGCATCCAGCAGCGGCTCGCGCTGCGCCGCGCCGAGGAGGACGCCGAGGCCGGCCGGCGCCGCCTCGTCCAGGCGCTGGCGTGGCGCGGCGTCGACCTGCTCGCCGCCGAGGCGCGCTGCGACTCCCTGGCCGTCGCCCGCGACCTCGGCTACCCCGACGCCGACGCGATGTACGGGGCGCTCGGCACCGGCGCCCTCGGCCTCGACGACCTTCTGGCCCGGTTCGTCCGGCCCTGAACCGCCGATTACGCTGGTCCCGTGGTGATCACATGAGACCGTTCGAGTACGGCGTCGACGGACCGAAGGTGATCGTGGCCGGAGTGGACGGCTCCGAGACGTCGCTGCGCGCCGGCGCCTACGCGTGGGGCCTCGCGCGCCGCGCCGGCGCCCGGCTCGTCGTCGTGCACGTCGCGCCGGTCGCCTCGATGGGCACCCTCACCCCCGGCGGCGCCGCCGCGCTGCGCGAGACCGCCGAGGAGATCTCCGCGCAGATCCGCCGCGAGCTGGAGGCCGCCGCCGGGCGCGAGCAGGTCCGCTACGACTTCGTCACCGAGCTGGGCGACGCCTACACCGTGCTCGCCCGCGTCGCCGACGAGTCCCGCGCGGACGCCGTGATCGTCGGCGCGTCGGCGCAGGCCGGGCACCGGATCATCGGGTCCGTCGCCGTCCGGCTGGTCAAGGCGGGGCGGTGGCCGGTGACCGTCGTCCCCTGACCCCGGTTCGGCCGCCGCTCGCGGGGAAGGGCGGGGGAGGACGGCGGCGACCGAGGCGGAGGCGGCGATGTCGGATCCTCTCCTGACGGAGATCGGCTGGGCGGGGACGGCGCTCCGGCTGGCCGGCACCCTCAAACCCGGCGGTGCCGTCCGCGAGATCGAGCTGCTCCTGCGCGAGCGCGACGGCGACGGCCTGCTGCGCGTGCCCGCCTCGGCCCGCGAGCGGGACGGGCGCGTCGCGTTCGAGGCGGAGGTCGACGTCGCGACCCTCACCGGCGGGACCCCGCTGCCCGGCGGGCTGTGGGACGTGAGCCTGTCGGTCGGCGCGCCGATGGAGACCTCCGTCGTCCCGCTCGGCCCGGCCCGCGCGCCCGGCCTGGACGCCTCGCCCCTGCGGCGGTTCCTCCCCGACTCCTGCACGGTGATCGCCTACTTCGGCGCCGGCGGCGCCCTCGCGATCGACGTCGGCGGCCGCCCCCACGTCGCCGGATCCGTCGCGGCGGACACGCTGAGCTGGAACGAGGAGCGCGAGGAGATCGTGGTCGCCGGGCATCTGGACCTGCGGCGGAGCGGAAGGCCGATCTCCGGGACGCTGATCATGACCGAGCGCCGCTCGCGGCACGTCTACGAGGTCATCGCGATGCTGGAGGAGCGCCCGGACCGGCTCGGCTACCGGGCGGTGGTGCCCGCGACGCGGGCGTTCGTCGACGACCCGCTGCCGCGCGGGACCTGGGACGTCTCGCTGTGCCTCGGCTTCTCCGGGATGCACCGCGAGGTGCGGCTGCTGGCTCCGGACGAGCCGGTGGACGTCCAGGTGTGGCGGCGCCTGCGGCACGTCCGGGTCGTCTCCACCGCGGCTCCCGGCCCGCTGACGATCACGGTCGGTCGCGTCTGAACGGGCGGTCCCACGGGGACTGCCGGGACGTCGCCGCGACCACCGCGCACAGCAGCGCCACCACCGCCGACCCGCCGGCCAGGTTGATCGCGGACGTGGCGAGCGCCGCGTCGAGCCGGGCGTGCAGGGTGAGCGGCAGGATCGTCAGCAGCACGACCGCGATCCCGCCGATCCAGGCGAACGCCCGGACCGGGCGCGCCGCCGACGACAGCAGCAGGTGCATCAGCGCGGTGGCCTGGATGACCGCCGCCGCGGCGCACAGCGCGTAGCTCGTCGCGGCGGGCGCCGCCGCGGTGTGCCCGCCCGCGAACACCGGCACCTCGACGCCGAACGCCGACCGCAGCCCGATCGTCACCGCGAACGCCGCGCCCCCGCCGACCAGCGCGGCGGAGACGCCCGTCCACCACAGCGGGCGCAGCGGCGCGCCGGAGCCCTCCCTGGAGATCTCCTCGTGCAGCGCGACGAAGTCCTCGTACCGTCTGGGCGGCGCCTCCATCGGCCGCCGCCGCGCCGCGGAAGGGCAGCGGAACGAACGTTCCCACGGCCGTGGCGCTGGGCGGCCGGCGTGCCTGCCCGGCAGGCCTCCGGAGTTCCGCCCGAAGGATGAGTCGGGCATGTTCCCTCCCCCGGTGCGACGTAGGTGTGCTACCCGGCGCCGCAGGAAGGAACTCGCCCAACCTCACCATTTTGCAGATGTTTGGCCGCGTTCCCCCTTATGGCAGAACACGGCGGATCCCCGGGAAGCCGCACTTCCCGGGGATCCGTCTCGTCGGATTCGTCAGACCAGGCCGGCCTTCTCCAGCGCCGCGCAGCAGGTGCCCGTGATCAGGCGGGTCACCACGTACGGGTCGACGTTGGCGTTCGGGCGGCGGTCCTCGATGTAGCCCTTCTTGTCCACCTCGACCTGCCACGGGATCCGCACCGAGGCGCCGCGGTTCGACACGCCGTAGCTGAACTCGCTCCACGGGGCGGTCTCGTGCATGCCGGTCAGCCGCCGCTCGATGTCGGCGCCGTACCCGGCGACGTGCTCCTGCGCCTTCTCGGCGAGCGCCTCGCACGCCGCGATGATCGCGTCGTAGCCCTCGCGCATGGCCTTGGTCGAGAAGTTGGTGTGCGCGCCGGCGCCGTTCCAGTCGCCCTCGACCGGCTTCGGGTCGAGGGTGGCGGACACGTCGTGCTCCTCGGCGATGCGGTACAGCAGCCACCGGGCGATCCACAGGTGGTCGCCGACCTCGATCGTCCCCGCCGGGCCGATCTGGAACTCCCACTGGCCGGGCATGACCTCGGCGTTGATGCCGGAGATCTTCAGCCCCGCCGCGAGGCAGGCGTCCATGTGCTGCTCGACGATGTCGCGGCCGAAGACCTCGTCCGAGCCCACACCGCAGTAGTAGAAGCCCTGCGGGGCCGGGTAGCCGCGCTCCGGGAAGCCGAGCGGGCGACCGTCCTTGAAGAAGGTGTACTCCTGCTCGATGCCGTACCAGGAGTCCTGCGCCGCGTACTGCTCGGCCACGGGCCGCAGTTTGGCGCGGGTGTTGGTCTCGTGGGGCGTGCCGTCCACGAGGTACACCTCGCACAGCACCAGCTTGTTGTCGCCGCCCCGGATCGGGTCAGGACAGGAGAAGACCGGCTTGAGCACGCAGTCCGAGTGGTCGCCGGGCGCCTGGTTCGTGCTGGACCCGTCGAACCCCCAGTCCGGCAGCTCGGCGCCGTCGGCGAGGATCCTCGTCTTCGACCGCAGCCGCGCGGTCGGCTCGGTGCCGTCGATCCAGATGTACTCGGCCTTGTAGCTCAACGTCGGTCCCTTCGTTCGCTGCCGGGCCTTTGCGGGTTCGGCCTCACAGAACGTGCCAACCGGGCATTTCGCGTCTGTTGCCCATTTGTGAACGGCGTGTAACACGCGAGAAGACCTGCTGAGACGTTGCTCACACCAGCGCCGCACGGCCGCTCGCCCCGCCGTCCCCACCGCGCGTCACGCCGCACGGACACCGCCACCGACCACCCAAATCGGTATTAAATGACCTATAGAATGGCGTGCCGCCATTTATCGGGCGCTTCCCGCTCACTTGGCGAAACCCTCGGACGTTTCTTTACTTCTCTCACACCCGGCCGCGCCCTCTCTTCTGTTCAAGATGAGCGAGGACGCACCACTCCGGCGCGTCCCCACCATTGGCAACAGAACGGGGAAAAAGGATGAGGCGGACTCTCGCGGCCTCGCTCGGTACGGCCGTCGCGCTGGCGGGGCTGGCATCCTTCGCACCGGCCGGGCACGCCGCCGACGGCGGCGGCAAGGACGGGCGGATCCACATCGTGCGACCGGGCCACTCGATCCAGAAAGCCGTCGACCGCGCACGGCCCGGCGACGTCATCCGGCTCAAGGCCGGGGCCTACGAGGGCGGCGTCCTCGTCCGCAAGCCCCTGACCATCGTGGGGGAGGGCGACAGGACCGTGCTCCACCCGGGCCGCAAGGACCACTGCGCCAAGGCTGGGGCGGCGGGCATGGGCATCTGCGTGGTCGGGCACCGCAAGCACCTGGTCAGGGACGTCTCGATCCTGAACCTGACCGTCCGGGGCTTCAAGGAGACCGGCGTCTACGGCCTGTACACCGACCGCCTGACCGTCGAACACGTCCTCGCGGCGCGCAACGGCGAGTACGGCATCACGGAGTTCCACTCGACCCGCGGCCGCTTCGTCAGGAACCGGGCCGTCGACAACGCCGCCGATGCGGGCCTCTACGTCGGCGACATCGAGAACGCGCACGGCACCGTCGTCGCCTACAACCACGCCTCGGGCAACGCGCTCGGCCTGCTGGTCCGGCACGCCCGCCACGTCTACGCCTGGGGGAACGACCTCGTCGGCAACTGCACCGGGGCGGCGCTCGTCAACGACGACCAGAAGGGCGGCCAGGGCGACACCAAGCTCTGGAGGAACAGGATCTGGAAGAACAACCGGTCCTGCGCGCAGCACGAGGACGTGCCGCCGCTCGGCGGCACCGGCGTCCTCGTCTTCGGCGGCGACCACAACACGATCGAGCGGAACGCCGTGCTCGACAACCGGGGCACGCTGCCCTACTCCGGCGGCATCGTGCTGTTCCCCAGCCCGAAGGGCCAGCCCGCCCGCCACAACCTGATCAAGCAGAACCTCGTCAAGGGCAACGCGCCGTTCGACCTGGTCGACAGGAGCGGCAGCAGGACCAACCGCTTCATCGACAACAAGTGCCGTACCTCGAACCCGCGCGGCCTCTGCTGACGTCGCCGCGAAGACCCCGCTCCCCCGTCCGGGAGCGGGGTCTTCTCACTCCGGCGCCTCCCCGCCGCGCAGGAACCGCTCCCCGAGCGGCGTCAGCGCGTGGTGCACCGTCTTGCCCCGGCGCTCGCTGGTGAGCAGGCCCGCGCCGCGCAGGGCGGTGGCGTGCTGGGAGGCGGACGCCGCGCTGACCCCGAGCCGGGCCGCCAGCGTCCCGGTCGTGAGCTCCCCGTCCGCGCCGACCAGCCGGATCACGGCGGCCCGGGTCCGGCCGAACACCTGCGGCAGGGTGTCGCCCGTCCCGCTCAGCGGCCGGGACGAGGGGACCACCACGGTCGCCGGGCCGTCCCCGCCGACCAGCACGCGCGGACCGGTGACGAACACCGAGGGCATCAGCAGCAGCCCGCGCCCGCCGAGGCGGACGTCGCCGTCGCGCAATGTCTCGATCTCCAGGACCGGGGACGTCCAGCGGACCGCGGGATGCAGGCTCCCCAGCAGGCCTCCGATCCCGTCGCGGGCCATCGTCCGGGCGTGCCGGGCCGCCTCGGCGCACAGGAGGTCGCTGAGGCCGGACCAGGAGTCCTCCAGCGCGACCCGGTGGAAGTCGCGGAGCCCGCGGACGAGCGTCCGCATGGTCTCCCCGTCGCCGCCGGCGAGGCGGGGCAGCCACGGGACCGGCGGCCGCGGACCGTAGGACCGCTCCAGCTCCTCGCGGATCCGCCGGGCGGGCGTCGAGGCGACGGCGTCGAGTTCCGGCTCGAACCCCGGTACGAGCGTGTACGGCGTCAGGAAGTCGGGGACCCAGCGCCCGGGCGGCACCAGGTCGAGCAGCAGGCGGGACGGGCCGGTGAGCCGTGCGCGCGTCCGCGACCGCCACGGGCCGGGAATCGGCTCCGGCCCGACGCCGCGCAGGGCCTGGGCGCCGAGAACGGTCTGGGCGAGCGGCGAGAGGCCCGGGGTGATGCGGATCCGGGTGAGGTCCTCATAGTCGAGCCAGAGCCGCAGCATGGGTCGGAGAATACGACATTTAACCTATTTCTTAAATCATTGCACTCGCTGCGGAACGTACTGGAAGGTGCGGGTCATGAATCGACTCCGCCTGTTCTGCCGCACCGTTCCGCTGATGGTGCTCGCCGCGTTGACCGCGGTCGCCCTCCCCGTCCGCGCCGACGACGGCACGAGCGTGCGCGAGGGCGACATCAACGGAGTCCCCTACCGCGTCGAGGTCCCCGCCCGCTGGAACGGGACGCTCCTGCTGTGGAGCCACGGCGCGTACAGCCTGGAGTACCCCGCGCCCTCGGAGATCTCGCTGACGAACCACCCGGCCACGAAGCAGTGGCTGCTGGACCACGGGTACGCGCTGGCGGCCTCCCAGCTCCGCGTGTCGCGCGGCTGGGGGGTGGTCGAATCCGGGCTCAGGGACCAGATCGACCTGCTCGACTGGTTCACCGCGAACGTCGGGAGGCCCAGGCGCACCGTCTCCACCGGCTCCTCCGCCGGCGGACTGACCTCGGTGCTCCTCGCGGAGCGCAACCCCGGCCGCTTCGCCGGGGCGGCCTCCCTCTGCGGGGTGCTCGGCGGCACGACGGGCCACTTCAACAGCGCCCTCGACACCAACTACGCGATCAAGACACTGCTGGCGCCCGACCTGGAACTGGTGCGCGTCAAGGACCCGCAGGCCAACACCTCGGGCGCCCGCCGCGCCCTCGGGACCGCCCTCGGCACCCCCGGCGGGCGCGCCCGCCTCGCCCTCGCCGCCGCCCTCGCCGACATCCCCGGAGACGTCGAAGCCGTAGAGGGCGACGGTGTCGCCGTCGGCGTTGCGGAAGGCTCCGGGTTGGAGGGACTGCCAGCCG
>NZ_JBFARL010000191.1:0-14867 GCF_040674655.1 Actinomadura sp. NPDC049753
GCGGGTGGGTTCGCCCATCTTGGCCATCGCGGTGGACAGGTAGTTGCGGACGGTGCCCTCCGACAGGTGCAGGTCGGCCGCGATGCGGGCGGTCGCGGTCGAGGCGGGCGAGGACGAGGCCCGCGCCGCGCTCGCGGACCGCCTGGACCGCGCCGACGTCGCCGCCGTGAACGGCCCCCGCTCGGTGGTGATCGCGGGGGAGGAGGCGGTGGTGACCGCGGCCGCCGAGCGCTTCGCCGCGTCCGGGCGGCGCACGAAGCGGCTGCGCATCGGACGCGCCGTCCATTCCCCGCTCGTCGAACCGCTGCTGGACGACCTGCGCGCCGTGGCCGCCGGGCTCGACTGGAGGCGGCCGGACGCGGGGCCGGCCGTCGTCTCCTCCGTGACGGGCGGGCAGGTGGACGCCGGCCGGCTCGCGGACCCCGGGCACTGGGCCGCCAACGCCCGCAGGACCGTCCGGTTCGGCGAGGCCCTCAGAACGCTGCACGCGCTGGGGGCACGGCGGTTCGTCGAATCCGGCCCCGGGACCGCGCTCACCGACCTGCTGCCGGCGAACGTCTCCGACCCCGCCGTGACCGCCCTGCCCTGCATGCCCGGCGGGCGGGACGAGGCGCAGGGCGTGGTGACGGCCCTGGCCGGCGTCCACCTCGCCGGCGGCCGGGTCGACTGGCGCGCCTTCTTCGGGACGGGCGCCCGCCCGGTCGACCTGCCGACGTACGCGTTCCAGCGCGACCGCCACTGGCTCGACACCGCCGACGCCGGCGAGGCTCCGGCGGCGCCGGACACCGACACCCGGCGGCTCGTGGCCGAGACCCTCGAACAGGTCCTCGGGACCGGCGCGGAGGCCGGCCCCGACGTGCCGTTCCGCGAACTGGGCGTGGACTCGCGGATGGCCGTGGTGATCCGCGACCGCCTCTCGGCCGCCCTCGGCCGGGACCTGCCCGGTTCCCTGCTCTTCGACCACCCCACCGCCGCGGAGCTCGCCGACGCCCTCCGGACGGGACCCGCGGCCCGTCCCGCCCCGTCCCGTCCCACCGCCGCGCCGTCCGCGCCGGGCGGGGACGATCCGGGCGGGGGCGAGGACGACATCGCGGTCGTCGCGATGGGCTGCCGCTACCCGGGCGGTGTGCGATCGCCGGAGGACCTCTGGCGGCTGGTGGACGCCGGGACCGACGCGATCGGGCCGTTCCCGGACGACCGGGACTGGGACCTCGACGAGGTGCGGGAGGGCCCGGCCATGGGCGGGTTCCTCGACGGCGCCGCCGAGTTCGACGCCGCGTTCTTCGGGATCTCGCCGCGCGAGGCGGCGGGGATCGACCCGCAGCAGCGGCTGCTGCTGGAGACCGCGTGGGAGGCGTTCGAGCGGGCCGGGCTCGACCGCGACACCCTGCGCGGCAGCCGGACCGGCGTCTTCGTCGGCGCCACGGCGCAGGACTACGGCCCGCGCCTCGCCGAACCCGAGGACGGCAGCCGCGGCCACCGGCTCACCGGCACCACGCCCAGCGTCGCCTCCGGGCGCATCGCCTACGTCCTCGGCCTTCGCGGCCCCGCCGTCACCGTGGACACCGCGTGCTCGGCGTCCCTGGTCAGCGTGCACATGGCCGCGCAGGCGATCCGGCAGGGCGAGTGCGACACCGCGCTCGCCGGGGGCGTGACGGTGCTGGCGACCCCCGGCATGTTCCTGGACTTCGGCCGCCAGCAGGGGCTCGCCTCCGACGGCCGCTGCAAGGCGTTCTCCGCCGACGCCGACGGCACGGCGTGGGCGGAGGGCGCCGGGCTCGTCGTCCTGCAGCGCCTGGGCGACGCCCGGCGGGCGGGACGTCCCGTCCTGGCCGTCCTGCGCGGCAGCGCCGTCAACCAGGACGGCGCCAGCAACGGGCTCACGGCGCCGAACGGCACCGCGCAGGAGCAGGTCATCCGCGATGCGCTGGACCGCGCCGGCATCGGCCCCGCCGACGTGGACGCCGTCGAGGCGCACGGAACCGGGACCGCGCTGGGCGACCCCGTCGAGGCGGGCGCCCTCGCCCGCACCTACGGCGCCGCCCGCGCCGGAGGCGACCCGGTCTGGCTGGGCTCCCTCAAGTCCAACATCGGGCACGCCCAGGCCGCCGCGGGCGTCGGCGGCCTGATCAAGATGGTGGAGGCGCTGCGCGCCGGGCGGCTGCCCCGCACCCTGCACCTGCGCGCGCCGTCCCCGCACGTGGACTGGGACGGCAGCGGCCTGGCCCTGCTGACCGAGCCGGTGCCGTGGCCGCGCGCGGACCGCCCCCGCCGCGCCGCCGTCTCCTCGTTCGGCATCAGCGGCACCAACGCGCACGTCATCGTCGAGGAGGCCGGGCCCGTCGAAGAGCCCGAACGCCCCGCCGGAGAGCCGGACAGCCCCGCGCCCTTCGCGCTCGCGCTGTCGGCCCGCACCAGCGCCGCGCTGCGCGCGCAGGCCGGACGGGCCCGCGAGTTCATGGCCGCGCATCCGCAGGAGCGCCCGGCCGACATCGCCCGGACGCTGGCGGCCCGCACGCCGATGCGGTGGCGCGCCGCGGTCGTCGGGGACACCCGCGACGACCTCATGGACGGCCTGGAGATCCTGGCGGGCGGGGGCAAGGTGCCGGCGGCCGTGCGCGGCTACCGGTCGCCCGCCCTCGTGCGGGCCCAGGCGCGCGACGCCTCGGATCCGGTGTTCGTGTTCCCCGGCCAGGGGGCGCAGTGGCGCGGCATGGCCGTGGAGCTGCTGCGCGAGTCGCCGGTGTTCCGCGAGCGGATGGCCGAGTGCGAGCGGGCCCTGTCGGCGCACTGCGACTGGTCGCTCGCGGACGTGCTGGAGAACGACCCGCTGGACCGGGTGGACGTCGTCCAGCCGGCGCTGTTCGCCGTCATGGTGTCGCTCGCCCGCCTGTGGGAGTCGGCCGGGATCCGTCCGGCGGCGGTGGTCGGGCATTCCCAGGGCGAGATCGCGGCCGCCTGCGTGTCCGGCGCCCTGTCGCTGGACGACGCCGCCAAGGTGGCGTGCCTGCGCAGCCGGGCGCTGCGGAAGGTCGCGGGCAGCGGAGGCATGGCCTCGGTGCCGCTGCCCGCCGATGAGATCGACCTGCCCGCCCGGGTGTGGACGGCGGCGGTGAACGGGCCGTCATCCACGGTCGTCGCCGGGGACGCCGACGCGCTCGACGGGTTCGTCGCCCGGCTCCAGGACGAGGGCGTCGACGCGCGGAGCGTGGACGTGGACTACGCCTCCCACACCGAGGCGATGGAGCCGATGCGCGACCCGCTCCTCGCCGACCTCGCCGGGCTCGCCCCGGCCGCGCCGGACGTCCCGCTGTGGTCGACGCTGACCGGCGGGCCGCTCGACCGGGCGATGGACGAGCACTACTGGTTCGACAACATCCGCGGAACCGTGCGGTTCCGGGACGTGGTGCGCGGGCTCATCGACGCCGGGCACACGCGGTTCGTCGAGGTCAGCCCGCATCCGGTGCTGGCCCGGGCGATCGAGGGCACGGCGGGCGAGGGCACGGCGGGCGAGGGGGAGGTGACCGTCCTCGGCACGCTGAGGCGCGACGGCGGCGGGCTCGCGGACTTCCTCACCGGCGCCGCCGCCGCCTACGTCGATGGCATGCCGGTGGACTGGGGCGCGTTCGTCCCCGACGGCCGGATCGTGCCGATGCCGACCTACCCCTTCGAGTCCCGGCGGTACTGGCGGTCCGCCGGGACCGGGGGCGCGGCGGGCGTCGCGGGCGCGGCGAAGGCCGGGCATCCGCTGCTGGACGTCGAAGTGGAACTGCCCGGCGGCGGGCTCCTGCGCACGGGGCGGCTGTCCGTCGCGCGGCACCCGTGGCTCGCCGACCACGAGGTCGCCGGCGCGATCCTGCTGCCGGGCACCGCCCTGGTCGAGATGGCCTGCTCGGCGGGCGCGCGGGTCGGCCACGGCCGGCTGCGCGAGCTGGTGCTGGAACGCCCGCTGAACGTCCCCGCCTCCGGCGAGGTCGAGGTTCGGCTGCTCGCCGGCGCGGACCTGTCGGTCGTCGTGGAGTCCCGTCCCGGCGACGGGGGCGACTGGACGCGGCACGCCACCGGAAGCCTGGAGGACGACGCCGGGCCCGCGGGACGCGCGGAGGAGTGGCCGCCGCCCAGCGCGGAACCGGTGCCCCTGGACGGCGCCTACGCCGGGCTCGCCGGACGCGGCTACGCCTACGGCCCCGCCTTCCGCGGCCTGCGGCGCGCCTGGAGGGACGGCGACGACCTCTACGCCGAGGTCGTCTCCGACCAGGACCGGGGCGCGCACCGCGTCCATCCGGCGCTGCTGGACGCGGCCCTGCACCCGCTGCTGCTGCCGGGGGAGGGGCCTCCGGAGGTGCCGTTCGTCTGGAAGGGCGTCACCTGCCGTCCCGCCGACACGTCCGCCCTGCGCGTGCGGCTGAGCCGCGCCGGCGACGGGACGGCCCGGCTGGAGGCGGCCGACGCCGAGGGGCGGATGGTCGCCGCCGTCGATTCGCTGGACCTGAGGCCGCTCGCCGACGACGCGTCCGGTGACCTCTACGAGACGCGATGGCGTGAGGTGACGGACGAGCCGGACGGCGGTCCGTCCGACGTGCGCGTCGTGCGCGTCCCCGACCTGGACGGCCTCGTGCCTGACGACGCCCACCGCGCCGCACGCGCCGTCCTGGAAGAGATCCAGAAGACCTCCGACGCCGTCGCCGTCGTCACCGAGAACGCGCAGCGCGTCCGCGCGGGCGACGAGGTCTCCGGACTGTCCCAGGCGGCGGTGACCGGGCTCGTGCGCTCGGTCCGCGCCGAACGGCAGGGCCGCCTCGTCCTGATCGACGTGGACGGCGACCCGCGCTCCGATAAGGCGCTGCCCAAGGCGCTCGCCACCGGCGAACCCGAGCTGGCGGTCAGGCGGGGCCGCCTGTACACGCCTCGGCTGGCCCTGCCCGGCGACGACGGACTCACCCCGCCGGACGGGATCCCTTGGCGGCTGGACGTCACCCGTCGGGGCTCGCTCCGTGACCTGGCGCTCGTCCCCGCCCCCGAGGCCGGGCGGCCGCTCGGCGAGGGCGAGGTCCGCATCGCCGTCCGCGCCTCCGGACTGAACTTCCGGGACGTCGCCGTCGCCCTGCGCCTGGTCTCCACCGAGCGGACCATGGGCAGCGAGGGAGCCGGGATCGTCACCGAGACCGGCCCCGGCGTCACCGCGCTCCGCCCTGGAGACCGGGTCGCGGGCGTGTTCGAGCGGTCCCACGGGCCCGTCGCGGTCGCCGACGCCCGGCAGGTCGCGCCGATGCCGCCCGGCTGGACGTTCACCCGGGCTGCGTCGGTGCCGATCGTCTTCGCCACCGCCTACCAGTGCCTGGTCGAGATCGCCGGGCTGCGGCGCGGGGAGAGCGTGCTGATCCACGCGGCCACCGGCGGCGTGGGGCTGGCCGCCCTCCACCTCGCGCGGCACCTGGGCGCCGAGGTGTACGCCACCGCGAGCCCGCGCAAGCAGCACGTCCTGCGCGAGCTCGGCCTCGGCGACGACCGCATCGCCTCCTCCCGCGACCTGGAGTTCGAGGAGCGGTTCCGGGGACACGTCGACGTCGTCCTCAACTCGCTGGCCCGCGAGACCGTGGACGCCTCGCTTCGCGTGCTGCGCCCCGGCGGCCGCTTCGTGGAGATCGGCAAGACCGACCTGCGCGACCCCGGCGCGGTGGAGGCCGAGCACGCCGGTGTCCGGTACGCCGCGTACGACCTGCTCAGCGTCGAGCCCGAACGGGTCGGCGAGGTGCTGCGGACCGTGCTCGGCCTGCACGAGGCGGGCGCGCTGCCGCCCCTCCCGCTCCAGGTCCACGACGTGCGGCGGGCGCCCGAGGCGCTGCGGACCCTGCGGCACGCCGAGCACATCGGCAAGCTCGTCCTGACCGTCCCGCCCCCGGAGGCCCTCACCCCCGACGGAACGGTCCTCATCACCGGCGGCACGGGGAGGCTGGGCGCCCTTCTGGCGCGGCACCTCGTCCGCGAGCACGGCGTGCGCAGGCTCGTCCTGGCGGGCCGCCGCGGACGCTCCGCCGACGGCGTCCACGCGCTGGAGGCCGAGCTGACCGGACTCGGCGCCGAGGTCGCCTTCCCCGCCTGCGACACCTCCGACCGCGACGCCGTGGCCCGCCTGCTGGCCGAGCACCCCCCGACCGCCGTGGTGCACGCCGCCGGCGTGCTGGACGACGGCCTCGCCGCGACCCTGACCGGTGAACGCCTGGACGCCGTCCTGCGGCCCAAGGTGGACGCCGCCTGGCACCTCCACGAGCTGACCCGGGAGACGGATCTGACGGCCTTCGTGATGTTCTCCTCGGCGGTCGGAGTGCTCGGCGCGCCCGGGCAGTCCAACTATGCCGCCGCCAACACCTGGCTGGACGCGCTGGCCCAGCGGCGGCGCGCCCAGGGGCTGCCCGCCGTCTCGCTCTCCTGGGGCCTGTGGGACGAGCGCGGCGGCATGACCGGGCACCTGTCGGACGACCAGGTCGGCAGGCTGCGCCGCACGGGCATCGCGCCGCTGCCCGCCGAACGCGGGCTCGCTCTCTTCGACGCGGCGCTCCGGGCGCCGCACGACCACCTGGTCCCGGTGAACCTGGACGTCCGCGACGTGCGGCCGGGCACGGTCCCGATGCTCGCCGGCCTCGTCGCCGGCGAACCCGAGCCGGACCGGCCGGACGAGGCGCCGCGCGGCGGCCTCGCCGAGCGCGTGCGCGGCGCGTCGGCCGACGACCTGGAACGCGTCCTGACCGCGGCCGTGTGCGACACCGCAGGGGAGATCCTCGGATACCCCGAGCCCGGCGGCGTCGGACCGGACGACGCGTTCAAGGAACTCGGCTTCGACTCCCTGCTCAGCGTCGACCTGCGCAACCGCGTCAACCGCGAGCTGGGGATCGAGCTGCCGACCACCGCGGTCATGGACAACCCGACCCCCGCCGAACTGGCCGGGGTCATCCGGGCGGCGCTGCCGCCCGGGCAACCGGACGCCGATGAGAAGGAGGAGGCACGATGAGCGAGCAGCGCGAACGGCACGCCTTCGTGAGCGGGGCGACCAGCGGCATCGGCCGCGCGGTCGCCGAGCGGCTGGCCGGCGACGGCGCGCGGGTGTTCATCTGCGCGCGCGACGCCGACGCCGTCGCCGGAACGGTCAAGGAGCTGCGGGACGCCGGCGGCGACGTGGACGGCGCCCCCTGCGACGTCCGCGACGCCGGCCAGGTCCGGTCCGCGGTCGAGGAGGCCAACGCGGCGGGACCGATCAACGTCCTGGTCAACAACGTCGGCCGGGGCGGCGGCGGGCAGACCGCCGAGATCCCCGACGAGCTTTGGGACGACGTCATCGCCACCAACCTGACCAGCGTCTTCCGCGTGACCCGCGCGTTCCTGGCGTCCGGCCTCAAGGACGCCGGGTGGGGGCGCGTCATCAACATCGCGTCCACGGCGGGCAAGCAGGGCGTCGTCCTCGGGGCGCCGTACTCGGCGTCCAAGCACGGCGTCGTCGGCTTCACCAAGGCGCTCGGCCTGGAGCTGGCCAAGAGCGGCGTCACCGTCAACGCCGTCTGCCCCGGCTACGTCGAGACGCCCATGGCGGAGAACATCCGGCGCGGCTACGCCGACTACTGGGACGTCACCGAGGGCGAGGTCCTGGCCCGGTTCGAGGCGAAGATCCCGCTGGGCCGGTACACCGCGCCCGAGGAGGTCGCCGCGATGGTCGCCTACCTGGCCGGTCCCGACACCGGCGCGGTCACGGCCCAGGCGATCAACGTGTGCGGCGGGCTCGGCAACTTCTGAGGAGCGGCGTATGACCCTGCGAGAGGACACCGCGGCGACCGTCCGGCACACCGAGCACACGACGCGGATCGCCGCGCCGCCGGACGAGGTCTACCGGATCGTGGCGGACGTGACGACCTGGCCGGTGCATTTCCCGCCGACCGTGCACGCCGTCCGCGTCTCCGGCGACGACCGGGCCGAACGCATACGGATCTGGGCGCTCGCCAACGGCGCGCTCCGCACCTGGGTGTCGGCCCGCGCCCTCGACCCCGCCGCGCGGACCGTCGAGTTCGCGCAGGCCGAGCCGAGCGCCCCGGTCGCCGAGATGCGCGGGACCTGGCGGATCGGGCCGGACGGGGACGGCGGCTCCCGCGTCTCCCTGGTCCACGACTACGCCGCCGTCGACGACGACCCGGACGCCCTCGCGCTCATCGACCGCGCCGTCGAAAGCAACAGCACGGCGGAGCTGGACGCGCTCAGGCGCGCGGCCGAGACCGGCGCCGACGACGGCCTGACCCTGGAGTTCAGCGACGCCGAGCTCGTCCGAGGGCCGCTGGAGGCGGCGTACGACTTCGTCAACGAGTGCGACCGGTGGCCCGAGCGGCTCCCGCACGTGCTGAGCGTGGCCCTGACCGAGGACGAGCCCGGCCTCCAGTTCATGGAGATGGACACCCGGTCGCCGGACGGCTCCGCGCACACCACCGCGTCCGGCCGGGTGTGCGTGCCCGGCGAGCGGATCGTCTACAAGCAGACCACGACGCCGCCGGTCATGCGCACGCACAACGGCGAGTGGCTGTTCGAGGACGCCGGGGACGGCGCGGTGCGCGTCACGTCCCGGCACACGGTCGTCATCGACCCCGGGGCGCTGCGGGGACCGGCCGCCGGCGGGATGGACCTGCCGGCGGTGCGCGAGAAGATCCGCGAGACGCTCGGCGCCAACAGCAGGGCGACCCTGCGCGCCGCCAAGCGGTACGCGGAGAACGAGAGGAGCGGAAAGTGAAGGAACTGACCCTGGACGACCTGAAGAACGCCCTGCGGGCGGCGGCGGGCGAGGCGGAGAACCTCGACGAATCGGGCGATCTGCTGGAAGTGCCGTTCTCCGAACTGGGCTACGACTCGCTGGCCGTCATGGAGACCACCGCGCAGGTCGAGCGGATGCTCGGCATCGAACTGCCCGAAGAGGAGACCGCCGAACTGAGGACGCCCCGCGAATACCTGGACTTCGTCAACGCCAGGATCAAGGAGACGGTGTAGGCGCGGACGGTGTGAACACGCCTGAATGAATCCATGAACGGCGAAAGAGCCGGCGGCCCGCACGGGCCGCCGGCTCTTTCGCGCGCCATTCCCGATGATCCGGGGAACGGGCGGTCAGGACATCCCGTCGACCCGGACGACCCGCTCCCGGATCTGCCAGGAGCCGCCGTCCGGAACGAGAACGTCCTCGCAGGTCGTGCTCGCGTGCAGGACGGTCCCCTTCTCCTTGCTCGACTGGAACACCAGCGCGTAGCTGGCGACCCGGACGGCCCCGTCCTCGGGGGTGATGTGGCTCATCCCGAGCCAGTGGCGCCGGACGATCCCCGCCTCGGCGAGCTTGTCGGCGACCGTCCGGGACGCCGACCGGATCTTCTCCCGCCCGCGGACGGGCTCGGGATGACCCTGGGCGTCGAACACGCCGTCGGGGGTGAAAGCGTCCGCCCACTCCTCGACCCTTCCGGCGTCGAGGAGTTGCATGTGCCAGGCGTAGAAGTTGTCGATGCCGGCCCGCAGTTCGGCCGGGGTGATCGTGGTGGGCATGGTGGTGGGCATGGTGCGTCCCCTTTCTGAGTCGTGTTGCGGGAGTCGTGCGGCGGGAGCCGCGCCGCCGTCAGCGGACGGTCTGCGCGGGCGAGGGCCCGGCGGTCCGCGGGGCCCGCGGACCCGGCACTGCGGGCGTGCCGGGCGCGGGGCCGCGGGCCGCCGCCGTCTTCGGCGCCGTGCACGTCAGCGGCGTCCTGGGCTGCTCGCCCTGCAGGACGGCGGCGTGCACCTCGTTGAGCTCGGGAGACGGGCTGAGCCCGAGGTCCTCGGCGAGGATGTTGCGGGCCGAATGGAAGGCCTCCAGCGCGTCGTAGCGGCGCCCGGAACGTGCCAGCGCGCACACCAGAAGAGCGTGGTACCACTCGTCGTACGGCTTGAGGGCGACCAGTGAGCGCAGCTCGCCGATGAGCTCGCGGTGCCGTCCGAGCCGCAGGTCGGCCTCGATGCGCAGGTTCAGCGCGTGCGCGCGGTGCTCGTCCAGCGCCGCCGCGTGGCTCTCCAGCACCCGGCCGAGCTCGACGTTGGCCAGCGGGGGACCGGTCCAGAGGTCGAGCGCGTCGCAGAGCGGCTCCACGGCCTCGGCGGAGCGGCCGTCCTGCAGCAGCCCGCGGCCCTGGGCGAGCAGCCGGTCGAACCGGCTGAGGTCCAGCTGCTCGGGGGAGACCTCCAGCATGTAGCCGGGCGGGCGGGTGAGCAGGACGTCGCCGTCCCCGGCCCCGTCCCCGCCCGTGTCCCCGGCCCCGCCGCCGTCCCGCTCCGGCGTCCCCTCGGCGGTCAGCCAGCGCCGGATCTGGTACACGTACGTCTGGGCGGTGCGGGCCGCGCTGCGCGGCGGGTCGTCGCCCCACAGCTCCTCGATGATCGTGTCGAGCGGCACGACGCGGCCCGCGCGCACCAGCAGCAGCGCGAGCGTGTTCAGCACGCGCGGCGCGGTCGGTGCGAACGCCGGTCCGCCGCCGCCCACGACCTCCAGCGGGCCGAGCAGCTTGAAGCGGAGCATCTGAGTTTCGCCCTCCATCAATCTGTTCGTGGCTATTCACGGCATTCGCCGCTTTTTGCCAGGAAGCCGCTTTCTAAGCGCGCCATCGTCGTTCGGAGAGGTCTGGGGCCCCGAACGTCCACCGCCGCGTGCGCCTTCCGGGCCGGCCGGGGTATCGAAAGGAGTACTCCGCGGCCGGGGCGATCGCGTTTCCGCCTCCGGCGCTCGGTTATCAAGCGCCCCGTCAGAGAACGACTCGTCGACCGAAGAGGAGTGATCCTCGGTGACGACAGAAACGACGGTGGCCGAAAAGGGCACGTCGGAGCGGCTCGGGCTCGTCCTCGCCGTCTGCTGCGCGGGCCAGTTCCTGGTGGTGCTGGACGCCTCGGTGATGAACGTCGCGCTGCCCTCGATCAGGACGGCCCTGCATTTCCGGACCGACTCGCTGCAATGGATCATCAACGCGTACACCATCGTGTTCGCGGGGTTCCTGCTGCTCGGCGGGCGGCTCGCCGACATCTACGGGCGGCGCCGGGTGTTCCTCGGCGGCATCGCCGTGTTCACGCTCGCCAGCCTGGCCGGCGGCCTGGCCTGGAACCCGGCCTCGCTGCTCGCCGCGCGGGGGGTCCAGGGGCTGGGCGCGGCCGTCATGGCGCCGGCGACGCTCACCGTCCTCGGCACCACCTTCACCGACAGGGAGCGTCGGGCCCGGGCGTTCGGGCTCTGGGGCGCGGTCGCCGCGGGAGGCGGCGCCATCGGCGCGCTGGTCGGCGGCGCCATCACCGAATGGCTCTCCTGGCGCTGGATCCTGCTCGTCAACGTTCCGGTCGGCGTCGTGCTGACGGTGGGCGCCGTGTACGCGGTCACCGAGTCCCGTAAGGAGGACGACGACCGCCGGATGGACCTGCCCGGCGCCCTCGCCATCACGGCCGGGCTGATCCTGCTCGTGTACGGCATCGTCCGGTCCGAGAAGGAGGGCTGGGACTCGCCGCAGATCGTCGCGAGCCTGGGCGCGGCGGTACTCCTGCTCGTCCTGTTCGCGGTGAACGAGGCCCGCCGGAGAAGCCACCCGCTGGTGCCGCTCGGCATCTTCCGCAACCGCTCGGTGACGGCGGCCAACCTGGTCGCGTTCACCAGCACCGCCGCCCTGTGGGGGACGTTCTTCCTGTTCACCCTGCTGCTCCAGCTCGTCCTCGGCTACAGCCCCCTGGAGACCGGGTTCGCCTACCTGCCGCTGTCGCTCGGCATCGTCGCGGCCGCGCGCGGCATCGCCCCGCTGGTGCCCAGGACCGGGCCGCGGCCGCTGCTCGTGGCCGGGCTGCTGCTGTCGGCGGCCGGCCTTGCCTGGCTGTCGCGCGCCGGCGCCGGCGCCGGCTTCCTGACCGACCTGTTCGGCCCGACGCTGGTCCTCGGCATCGGGCAGGGCCTGGTGTCGGCGTCCATGACCGTCGCGGGCACCTCCGAGGTCGGCTACCGCGAGCAGGGCCTCGTCTCGGGGCTGCTCAACACCAGCCGCCAGGTCGGCGGAGCCCTCGGCCTCGGCATCCTCGCCGTCGTCGCCGCCGCGCACACCTCCGGCGTCGCGCACGGCGCGCACGTCACCACGCGGGCCCTCGCCGCGGGCTTCGACCGCGCCCTGCTGGTCTCGGCGCTGTTCCCGCTGCTGGGCGTGGCCGCCGCCCTCGCCGTCCCGAGGATCCGCCCGGACGAGGAGCGGGCCGCGCGCGGCTGACCCCGCCTCGACAGCATCCCGACAGGACGTCGACGGGCGCGGGCGAGATTGGGGACATGGATGCGAGCCAGTCAGCGACCTCCGCCACGGTCCCTCCCGTCCGCAAGTCCGTCGACGTCCCGGTGCCCGCGGCCCGCGCCTTCGCGCACTTCACCGGACGGCCGAGCGACTGGTGGCCCGAGAGCCACGCGCTGGTCGCCGCGCGAGAACGGGTGATCTTCGAACCCCGGGTCGGCGGCCGCTGGTACGAGCGATCCACCGACGGCTCCGAGCTCGACTGGGGCCGGGTGCTCGCCTGGGACCCGCCGCGGCGCCTCGTGCTGACCTGGCGCATCGACGGCGCGTTCCGTCCCGTCGACGGCGACGAGCGGGCCAGCCGCGTCGAAGTGACCTTCACCCCGCGCGGGCCCGGGGCGACCCGCGTGGAGCTGGCCCACGTCGAGCTGGCGCGGCACGGCGAGGCCGCCGGGCGCATCCGCGCGGCCATCGACGGCCCGAGCCCCGGCGAGACGCTCGCGCGCTTCGCCGCCACCCTCACCCCAGGAGACAGCCATGCCTGACCACGAGCCCACGCCCGCCGGGCAGGACCATCCGCACGACGCCGAGCCGCGCGGCGCGCCCTTCCCCTGGAGCCGCCCCGGCCCGTTCGCCCCGCCCGACCGGCACCGCGAGTGCCGCGAGCGGCCGGGCCTCACCCGGGTCCCGCGGTCGGCGGGCGAGCCGACCTGGGTGGTCACCCGGTACGCGGAGGTCCGCGAGGCCCTGAACGACGAGCGGCTCGGCAACGACCGCGGCCGCCCGGGATTCCCCGCGCCGTTCCCGATCCCCAAGGACTTCACGCTCAACTCGTCGCTGCTCGGGATGGACCCGCCCCGGCACACCGACTACCGCAAGCGCGTCGCCAAGGACTTCACCGTCCGCCGCGTCAAGCTGCTGCGGCCCCGCGTCGAGGAGATCGTGGACGCGCAGGTGGCCGCGCTGGAGGACGCGGGGCCGCCGCGCGACCTGCTCAGCGCCTTCGCCCTGCCGATCACCATCTCGGTGATCATGGAGCTGCTGGGGATCCCGCCGCGCGACAAGGACTTCCTCCACGTGCGCACCCGCACCATGTTCGGCGGGACGGCCACGGCCGCCGAGCGCAAGGAGGCCGTCAACCAGCTGGACGCCTACTTCCGCGACCTGGTCGCCGCCAAGTACGACGACCCCGGCGAGGACCTCGTCTCCAAGCTCACCGGCGCGTTCCCGCGCGAGGACGACTTCGACGAGCTCGTCCACCTGACCCGGCTGCTGTTCAACGGCGGGCACGAGAGCACCGCCAGCATGATCGCGGTGGGCACGCTCGCGCTGCTGCGCCACCCGGACCAGCTCGACCTGCTGCGCGGCGACCCCGACCTCGCGCCGCCGGCCGTCGAGGAACTGCTGCGCTATCTCAGCGTCACCGACCTCACCACCGCCCGCGTCGCGCGCACCGACCTGACGATCTCCGGCACGCGGGTGCGGGAGGGCGAGGGCGTCTTCCCGCTCACCGCCGCCGCCAACCGCGACCCCGAGGCGTTCGAGCGCCCCGACGAGCTCGACATCACCCGCGGGTCCCGCAAGCACCTGGCCTTCGGCCACGGCCGCCACCTGTGCCTCGGGTCCGAGCTGGCCCGGCTGGAGCTGGAGGTCGTCTTCCGCACCCTCTACCGCCGGCTGCCGGGGCTTCGGCTCGCCGTCCCGTTCGAGGAGCTGTCCTTCAAGGACGGCGGACTCGTGTACGGCGTCGAGGCGCTGCCCGTCACCTGGTGACCCGTCTGGAGTGATGAACGTGACCACCGCCATGACCGACGAGCGCACGGCCCTGGACGCCGCGGTGCGGGCCGCCGCCGAGCACGCCGGCGAGGCCGACCGCACCGGGCGGCTGAACGACGAGGCCGTCGCCGCCGTGGCCGCGACCGCCCTGCCCCGCCACTTCGTGCCCGCCCGCTGGGGCGGCGCGGAGTCCACGTTCCGCGAGCTGACCGCCGCGGTCGTCCGGCTCGGCGAGGCGTGCGCGTCCACCGCCTGGTGCGCCGCGATGCTCGCCTACACCGGCCGGTTCGCCGCCCACCTGCCCACCGAGGGGCAGCGCGACCTGTGGGACGGCACCCCGGGCGCGCTGCTCGTTCCCGGCCTGGTGCCCGCCGGGTCCGCCGAGGAGACCGAGGGCGGCTTCCTGCTGCGCGGGCGCTGGCGCTACGTCAGCGGCGTCGAGTTCGCCGACTGGGCGTTCATCTCGGGGCCCGCGGGCGGCGGCGTCGAGCCGCGCTTCTTCGCGGTGCCCCGCGCCGACTTCGCCTTCGAGCCGACCTGGAACGCGGTCGGCATGCGCGCCACCGGCAGCCACACCCTCGTGGTGGACGAGGCGTTCGTGCCGGCCCACCGCACGGCGCTGTTCAAGGAGGTGATGGGCGGGGTGAACCACACCTCGAAGGCGCCGCAGCACAACGTCCCGCTTCCTGCCGTGGGCGGGCTGACCTGCATCTCCGCGCTGATCGGCGCGGCGCGCGGCGCCCTGGCCTCCGCGACCCGCACCGCCGCGGCCAAGCGCGCCTCCGGCCCGCCCGGCGGCGCGGC
>NZ_JBFARL010000192.1:0-14615 GCF_040674655.1 Actinomadura sp. NPDC049753
GCGGGCGCGGGCGGCGGGAGGCGCGAGCGCGGTCGCGGTGGCGAGCGCGACGGCCCAGAACCCGGCGTTGGCCAGGGCGGCGGCGACGCGGGTCGCCAGCAGCACCGCGTAGCTGGTGGTGAGGGCGCCGACGGCGTGGACGGCGACGAAGGCGACCAGGAACGCCAGCAGCGCGCGGCGGCGCGGCCACCGGCGGGCCAGCAGCGTCATGGACGGGGCGCCGATCACCATGCCGACGGCGAAGGCGGAGGTGAGCAGGCCGGCGGCGGGGATGGACACGCCCAGGTCCGCGGCGATGCCCGGGACGAGCCCGGACAGCATGAATTCGGAGGTGCCCTGGGCGAACACGGCGAGCCCGAGGACGTAGACGGCGAAAGGCAAGGGGAGACTCCCGAGACGGCGAACAGGTCGGCTGTCGATGGGGGGCTGCGCCGAGACGGCCGTCCGGCGTCGGCACGGACGGCGACGGCAGAAGAAGATCCCTCGGATGCGAGGGCGAGGAAGGCAGCCCGCCTCAGGCGGCCCGCACGAAGGGGAGCCGCCCGGGAGTCAGCGTCTGTCGGACTCGGGGCTGGACATGGTCATGAGGCTAGCAGGGCCCCGGAAGGCCCCTGTACAGAACATTGTTCTGGCGTGGCAGAATAATGTTCTATGACGGAGGCCGGACGGGAGCGGATCCTGCGGGCGGCGCTGGAGCTGTTCGGGCGCGACGGGGTCGCCGGGACCACGCTGAGCGGGCTGAGGGCGGCGAGCGGGGTGAGCGTGGGCAGCTTCTACCACCACTTCTCCGGCAAGGAGCAGGTGGCGGAGGCGCTGTTCGTCGAGAGCATCGGGATGTACCAGGACGCCTTCCTCGCCGAGCTGAAGGCGCACGGCGGCGCGAGGGAGGCGGTGGCCTCGGTCGTGGCGTTCCACGTGCGGTGGTGCAGGGAGCATCCGGGCCGGGCCCGGTTCATGTTCACCGAACGTCCCGCCGGGAGCGCGGGGCTGGCCGAGCGCAACGGCGCGTTCTTCCGCGAGGTGCGCAGCTGGTGGCGCGTGCAGGCGCGGCACGGCGCGCTGCTCGACGTGGACGCGGTCACCGCGTTCGTCCTGTGGCTCGGGCCCGCGCAGGAACTGTGCCGGCTCTGGCTGAACGGCCAGTGCCCCGAACCGGACGGCGGGCAGGTCGAATCGCTGAGCGAGGCCGCATGGCGGTCGGTGGGAGGTCCCCATGGTGATTGACGCGTGGATGCAGCACGGGACGGTGCGGTTCCTGCGGCACGAGATGCTCGACTCGCTCTGGAGGTGGACCGGGCAGGAACCGCCGGCGGAGGAGGTCCCGGTCGGAGCCACGGTCGCGGCGATGGACGCCGGGGGAGTGGACGTCGGCCTGATCAGCGCCTGGTACGGGCCCCAGGGCGACCTCGTGAGCAACGACGAGGTCGCGTCGTTCGTGCGGCAGGCGCCCGGTCGGCTCGCCGGCATCGCCTCGGTCGACCTGCGCAAGCCGATGGAGGCCGTGCGGGAGCTGAGGCGGTGCGTGGGCGAACTGGGCTTCAAGGGCCTGCGCGTGGTGCCGTGGCTGTGGGAGCTGCCGCCCACCGACCGCCGGTTCTACCCCCTGTTCGCCGAATGCGTGGAGCTGGGCGTCCCCTTCTGCACGCAGGTCGGCCACACGGGGCCGCTGCGCCCGAGCGAGACGGGCAGGCCCATCCCGTACGTCGACCAGGTGGCGCTCGACTTCCCCGAGCTCGTCATCGTGGGCGGGCACATCGGCTACCCGTGGACGGAGGAGATGGTCGCGGTGTGCCGGAAACACCCGAACGTCTACATCGACACGTCCGCGTACACGGTCCGCCGGTACCCGCCGGAGCTCGTCCGGTACATGGCCCAGGACCGGCACCACAAGGTCATGTTCGGCACCAACTACCCGATGCTGACCGCCGAGCGCGCGCTCAAGGGCCTGGACGACCTCGGCCTGGGCGAGGACGCTCGGGATGCGTTCCTCGCGGGCAACGCCCGCAAGGTCTTCCGGCTGTAATTGATCTACAACGTAAAGGCGCCGGGCGTGGCGACGCCGTCGCCGCCCGCCGCATTGCGTGGTCGTCCCTGATCCGGACGGTTCAACACGGCGCTCCTACACGGATGGGGGCGTCAACGACAAACAACACGCAGGAGGCAATCGTGGGCCACCGTGAAAGCTACGGCACCATCTCCTACAGGGAGTGCCCTTTCGACGGCAGCTTCGTTCTCACGCCCGCGCGTGACGAAACCATCACCGTGAAGAAGGTCACTGGCGAGGTGTGCAACGCAGGCCTCGGCACCCTCATCATCAAGGAGGTCGCCGACAGCGGCCGCCTCCTCAACCCGGGTGGTGGAACCGTCGCCATCGGCAAGGTCACCGGCCATGGGTTCGTCCGGAACTGGAACGGTGGCGGTGACGGCGTCCTCAAGGCCGGCACCGTCACCATCGGCAAGGTCACCGACCGTGGCCGTGTCCACAACGAAGGCAACGGCACCGTCACCATCGACGAACTCGCTGGCAAGGGCTATTACGAGAACGCCAGCGGTCGTGCCATCGTCATCATCGATGAGGTCACCAGCGAAGCCTGCGTCGTCGAGAAGGCGCCCATCGACGGCGGTCTCAGCGACGGCGGCACCGGGCTCGTCAAGAAGGCGAAGGGTCGCAGCCAGATCGTCGTCTGCGGCGGCAGCGTCAAGATCGAGGAGCTCCTCGGCAAGGCCGGCGTCCTTCTCCGCTTCGGCGTGGCCGTCCTGCCGGCGAGCGCCGCAGGCCGTGTCTCCGGCTGGTTCGGCAGCGGTCTCAAGCCGGGCATCGTCGGCGGAACCGTCAGCGCGGTCGTCGAGGCCGCGGTGGACTACGCCGATGAGGACCTGATCGGCGATCGGCGTTACCGCGTCAGGCGACCCGCGCGGTTCGGGTGGGTCGTCGGGCAGTGACACAGAACTGGAAGCACGGCACTGCGCCGGGCCTCCAGCCCCGACCGGCGGCCCTTCCTCACGCAACGAGGGAGGGCCGCACGCGTGCTCAGCACGATGAAGGAGTCACCGCCGGAGCGTCCGGCAGGCCAGGATCCCCAGCGGGACGGGCGCCCAGAACGTGACCGCCCGGAACAGCAGGACGGCGTGCAGGGCCGGGCCCGCGGCGATGCCGAGGGCGGCGAGCGCGGCGACGAGGGCGGCCTCGGTGGAGCCGACGCCGCCGGGCGTCGGGACGGCCGAGCCCGCCGCGGCCCCCACCAGGTAGGCGGCGACGAGCGTCGGCGCGTCGGCCGGGCCCACCGCCGTCCCCGGGACGGCGAGGACGCTGAGGGCGAACGCGACGCCGAGGACGAACGTGGTCCCCGCGGACGCGGCGAGGGTGACCGCGAGGTCCCGCGGGCGGCGGCACAGGTCGGCGAGCCCGGCCGCGGCGCTGCGGGCCGCGGTGGAGCGGACCGCGCGGCGGCCCCACAGCACGGCGGCCGGCAGCAGCACGCCGACGGCGACGAGCAGCGGGAGGGGCGGCACGAGGCCGGCGGCCCGGGAGGCGTGGTGCCCGAGGGCGTCCAGCATCCGGTCGTTCCCGCCGCCCGGGGCCACGACGGCGCCGAGGCCGAGGACCGCGCCCGTCAGCAGGAGGTCGGCGGGGACGCCGGCGACCTGGAGGACCGCCACGGCGACGGCGGCGCGGGGCAGCGGCAGGCCGCGGCACACGAGGTAGCGGGTGTTGACGGCCGCGGCGCCGAGGCCCCCGGGCGTGACGCGGTTGGCGGCCGACGCGGTGAGCTGCGTCATCGTCGTCCTGACCAGGGGGAGCGGGCGGCCCGCCGCGCCGCGCAGCGCGACCGCGGAGCAGACGTAGTGCAGCAGGGACAGCAGGACCAGGCCCGGCAGGAACCCCCACCGCATGTGGCCGAGCGCGGCGAGCGCCGGTCGCAGCGGCCCGGCGGTCGCCAGGACGGCGGCGGCGAGGACGGTCAGCAGGAGCCCGGCGGCCGCCCAGCGGGCCTGGTGGATCCGCCGGGTGAGGGACGGTGTCGCGGCGCCGGCGCCGAGGCCGGGGAACTCGGCGGGCGACGCGGGGACGGCGCCGGCTGTGATCGTCTCCACACCTCAGTGTCCGGTTGCCCGCCTGAAGCGCGGGCGACCTCCGGCCCCCCTCGGCAAGAACGTTGCGTGACCTGCGGGGCGTGCGGCGCCGCTCAGGCGGCCGGGCGGTAGCGGTCCTGGCGGGTCTGGGCGCCGATGTAGCGGAGCATGCTGCGCAGGGCCCAGTGGTTGAGGCCGGTGGGCATCATGCGGTAGCCCTGCCGGTTGGCCAGGGCCAGCGCGGCGAACCGGGCCTGGTCGAGCGGGGACCAGGGGATGTCGAAGCGGTCCCGGACGACCTGCGGCAGGCAGCCGAAGGTGATCAGGCGGAGCGGGCGCTCGATGGCGAGGCGTCCGGCGCGGTCGATCCGGGGGCCGCCGACGGGCAGCAGGGTGACGGTGCCGGAGCCGTGCTTGGCGATCTCCAGGGCGCGGGCGGCGGCGGGGGTGAGTTCGAGCGTCCGGGTGCAGACGTGCCAGAACTTGGACTGGAAGGCGGCGTAGTCGGCGGGGACGGGTCGCATGCTGACGCCGTAGCGGGAGTACCAGGTGACGGTCTCGGCGTACATCCGCTCGTGGTCCTCGGCGGTGAGCGTGCCGGGGTGGAAGGTCTCGGCGGCCTTGAAGATCTCCCAGGTGAACGTGGCGTGCGCCCACCAGAACGTCTCGGGTTCGAGGGCGTGGTAGCGGCGGGCGCGCTCGTCCACGCCGCCGATGGCGCGGTGCAGGTCGCGGATGGTGCGGGCGCGGGCGGCGCCGTCCGGGGCGAGGATCGTGGCCCAGATCTGCGGGACGGACCGGTGGATCCGGTCGAAGGGGGCGTCGAAGAACGCGGAGTGCTCGGTGACGCCGGCGCCGATGCCGGGGTGCATGAGCTGCATCAGCCCGGCGGCGGCGCCGGGGAGCAGGGAGCGCAGGTCGGCGGCGTGCCGCCAGAGGAGCGTGCCGGGGCCGAGCGGGGCGCGGGCGGCCGTGCGGGCGGGCCTGCGGGCGGCGGCGGCGACGACCGTGGGGGGCGGGGGCGGGGCGGTCATCGCACCTCCTGCCGGCGGTTGCTTACTGTCACCGTAACGACTGTGAGACAAAAGTCAATCTTTGTCGCACGATCGCCCGTCCGTCGGCGGCCGCCGCGCGGCCCGGGACGGGTTCGCCCCGTCCCTCCACGTGAGGCCTAGCCGAGCCTCGTGCGGAGGGACGGGGCGAACGGCCCTGGCCCTGTGCCTACTCGCGGGTCAGGCGGTGGCGGGCTTGTACACGGCGACGGCGCAGGCACTGCCGAGGCCGATGTTGTGCTGGAGGGCGACGCGGGCGCCGTCCACCTGGCGGGCGCCGGCCTTGCCGCGCAGCTGCCACGTCAGCTCGGCGCACTGGGCGAGGCCGGTGGCGCCGAGGGGGTGGCCCTTGGAGATGAGGCCGCCGGAGGGGTTGACGACCCACCTGCCGCCGTAGGTGGTGGCCTCGTCATCGACGAGCTTGTGGCCCTCGCCGACCTCGGCCATGCCGAGCGCCTCGTAGGTGATGAGCTCGTTGGCGCTGAAGCAGTCGTGCAGTTCGATGACGTCGACGTCGTCGATGGACACCTGGGCCTCGTCCATCGCCTTGCGGGCGGCGCGCTGGGAGACGCCGAACCCGACGACCTGGATGGAGGAGTGGTCGGCGAAGCTCTCCTGGGTGTCGCTCGCGATGTGGTGGCCGGCGATCTCGACGGCCCGGTCCCACAGGTCGTGCGCGTCCAGGAACCGCTCGCTGACGACGAGCGCGGCGGCGGCGCCGTCGGAGGTGGGGGAGCACTGGAGCTTGGTCAGCGGGTCGAAGATCATCGTGGCGTTCTTGACGTCGTCGAGGGAGTACTCGGTCTGGAACTGCGCGTAGGGGTTGTTGACCGAGTGCTTGTGGTTCTTCCAGCCGATCCAGGCGTAGTGGTCGGGGGTCGAGCCGTACTTCTCCATGTGCTCGCGGCCGGCGTTGCCGAACATCTGCGGCATGGGCGCCTTGTCCAGCTCCCACTCGCGGCCCGCGGTCATGGAGCGCAGGTGGTGGTCGATGATGGTGACCTTGGACTCGCCCATGCCGGCGCCGAGCGAGCCCTTCTTCATCTTCTCCATGCCGAGCGCGAGGGCGCAGTCGGCGAGGCCGCCGCGCACGGCCTGGCGGGCGAGGAACAGCGCGCTGGACCCGGTCGCGCACGCGTTCATGACGGTCATGACGGGGATGCCGGTCATGCCGGTCTCGTAGAGGGCGCGCTGGCCCATCGATCCGTACATCGAGCCGGCGTAGGCCGTCTCGACGGCGTCGTAGCCGACGCCCGCGTCCTCCAGGGCGTTGCCGACGGCCTCCTTGGCCATGTCGGGGTACTCCCAGTCGCGGGAGCCGGGCTTCTCGAACTTGGTCATGCCCACGCCGACGACGAAGGTGCGGTTGGCCATCGGGCTCGCCTCCTGTAACCGAATCATGTTCGGTTACACCATAGCCCGCGGCCCGCCCGGCGGGCGGGGGCGCTCCCGATGATCGGGATGACCGGGCCGGTCAGGCCGCCATCTCCTCGGCGAGCGCGGCGGCGAACGCGTCCACGTCGTCCTCGGTCGTGTCGAAGGAGCAGACCCAGCGGACCTCGCCGGTCGCCTCGTTCCAGGTGTAGAAGGGGAACCGCTTGCGCAGCCGCTCGGCCGCGTCCTTCGGCATGAGCGCGAACACCGTGTTGGCCTGCACGTCCTGGGTGATCTCGACGCCGGGGACGGCGCGGGCGGCGCCCTCCAGGCGGCGGGCCATGGCGTTGGCGTGCGCGGCGTTGCGCAGCCACAGGTCGCCGTCCAGCAGCGCGATGAGCTGCGCCGACACGTACCGCATCTTGGACGCCAGCTGCATGCTCGACTTGCGCAGGTAGGCCAGCCCCCGCACGGCGCCCGGGTTCAGGACGACGATCGCCTCGCCGAGCAGCAGCCCGTTCTTGGTGCCGCCGAACGACAGCACGTCCACGCCCGCGTCGGTGGTGAGGGCGCGCAGCGGCAGTCCGAGGGACGCGGCGGCGTTGGCGATGCGGGCGCCGTCCATGTGGACCGACAGGCCGCGCTCGTGCGCCGCCGCCGCCACGGCCGCCGTCTCCCACACGCTGTAGACGGTGCCGAGCTCGGTGCTCTGGGTGATCGACACGACGGCCGGCTCGCGCCGCTGCACGTTGCCGAAGCCCGTCGCGTACCGGTCCACCAGTTCGGGGGTGAGCTTGCCGTCCGGGGCCGGCACCGTGACGAGCTTCAGTCCCGCGATCTTCTCGGACGCGCCGCACTCGTCGGTGTTGATGTGCGCCGGCTCCGGGCACACCACCGCGCTCCACCGCTCCGACATCGCCTGCAGCGACACCACGTTCGCGCCCGTCCCGTTGAACACCGGGAACACCTCGGCCTGCTCGCCGAAGTGGCGCCGGACGACCTCGCGGAGCCGGCCGGTGACGGCGTCGTCGCCGTAGGCGGGCTGGTGCCCGGTGTTCACCTCGGCCAGGGCCGCGAGGACCTCCGGGTGGACGCTCGCCTGGTTGTCGCTGGCGAAACCGCGCGCGGCGGACGGACGGATGTCGGACGGCTGAGTCATGCCCCCATTCTCCAGGACGCCCGCCGATGTCTCCTTATGCCGGGCGGTCGGTGAGGTCCTGCAGCGGGGCGGGCGCGGCGTCCGGCGGCGGCTCGGCGGTGCGCAGCGCCATCCGGGCGCGCATCGCGTCGAGGTCGTCGCCGAACCGGGTGACGGTGGACTGCAGGTCGCGCCACAGCCCGGTCCGCTGCTCCAGCGCCGCGACCTTGGCGCGCAGGTCGGCGACGCGCCGCTCGGCGGCCTCCAGCCGGGCGTGGTCGCCGGCGGACTCCCGGCCGGTCCGGATCAGGCTGGTGGCGATGGCGGCCAGGTCGCGCTCGGTGTCGTCCATGCGCTCGTCCAGGCGCGGCAGCAGCCGGTCGTTGAGCTGCGCCACCAGCGAGTCGAGCTCGGTGCGGATCGTGCGCAGCTCGGCGTCCTGGACGCGGACCGACTGCTCTAGGATCGACAGGCGCTCGACGAGGACGGGCAGCAGCCGGACGAGCTCCGCCGACCGCTCCAGATCTCGCCCGGCTCTGACGAGGGCGCCGGCGCCCTCGCGCAGATGGCGCTCCACCTCGGCGGCGGCGCGGCGGACGAGACCCGGTATCACGGTCATGGCGCTCCCTTCCGGGGCCGGCGGGTGGAATCTCCTAAAACTGTAGGCGAATCGACCGTAAACGTTTTGTGAACTCACCGGTTTATCTCGTGGCCCGCGGCGCCTCCCGGACCGGCGGCCGCCGCCCGTGCGAGAAGGCGCGCGGGGCGGGCGGCACGCCGCAGGCGCACAGCCCCTGCCGCACGATGAGCGAGGCGCGTTCGGCGGTGTAGTCCGCCCGGCTCGCGGCCGGTCGGACGCGGTGGCACGTCAGGCAGAGCATGGGTCGGTTCTCCCCCCGTAGCGCCGGGAGCCGGGGCCGTCCCGCACGCATTCCCCCCGGACGCGTGCGGGACGGCGGACCCACAGGATGGTCCTCCGGCTGCCCGGCGCCGCTCACGGTAGGCGCTCCCACGTTGCATGCACGTTGCGATCATCCGATCACGGACCGTGCCCTGATCCGGTCGGGCGGGATCCGGCGAATCGGTTGCACCGCCCAGGCGATGGACCGATGCTCGAACGGAGCCGGAGTTCCTTCCGGGAGAAAGGGCTGATGGTGGTGCGCGAGCCGGGGACCGTCCGGACGCCGATCGCCGAGTCGTGGCGGCGCTCCAGGGACGCCGACGTCGACGCGGGCATGGACGCGGCGCCCCTGGTGTTCGACCGTGACTCCCTGGCCGACGCCCGCGGCGTCCACCCCCTCGAACCGCACCTGCCGATGCTGCAGGCGCTGCTGCGGCGGGTCGCCGACGAGACCGAGCACCTGATGGTGATCACCGACGCCGCCGGGCACGTGCTGTGGACGCAGGGCCCGGCCTTCGCCCGCCGCGCCGCCGAGGCCATCGGCCTGACCGCGGGCTTCCTGTGGTCGGAGGACGCCGTCGGGACCAACGGCATCGGCACCGCGCTCGCCTCCGGCCGGCCCGAGTACGTGTACGCCGCCGAGCACGTCGCGCAGGTCCTGCACCGCTGGTCGTGCGCCGGCGCGCCGATCACCGATCCCGACTCGGGGCGTGTGGTCGGCTGCATCGACGTCAGCGCGACGGTGCAGGCGCTGCACCCGGCGACCGTCGCGCTCGTCGCCGCCGCGGCGCGGCTGGCCGAGGCGCGGCTGGAGAACGAGATGCTGGTGCGCGACCAGCGGCTGCGCGAGCGGCTCCTGCCGCATCTGCGGGGGCTGCGCGGCACCGGCGTCCTCGCCACCGTCACCGGCCGCATCCTCGCCGCGCCGGGGGGCGGGCTGGTCGGCCGGCGCGTCGCCGTCCCCGAGCCCGGGGGGACGGTCGTGCTGCCGGACGGCCGCACCGCCGTCGCCGAGCCCCTGGGCGAGGCGTTCCTGCTGCGGATCCCGGGGGCGCGCGGCCGGGTCGACGACGGCGCCCGGTCCGGGCGCGGCCTGTCGGCCGGGCCCGCGGCCGCCGGGGCGCCGCTGCTGACGCTGGCGCTGCTGGGCGACGGACCGCACGCGCTGCTGGACGGGCGGCGGTTCGACCTGACGCTGCGGCACGCAGAGATCCTCGCGCTGCTGGCGCTGCATCCGCGGGGCCTCAGCGGCGACCGGCTGTCGCTGTGCCTGTACGGCGACGAGGGCAGCGCGGCGACCGTCCGCCCCGAGATCCACCGGCTCCGCCACCAGTTCGGCGACGTGGTGCGCGCCCGCCCCTACCGGCTGGACTGCGCGGTCGACGCCGACTTCCTCGCCGTCCGGCGGCTGCTGGACGAGGGGGACGTCGCCGGCGCCGTGCGGCTGTACGGGGGCGAGATGCTGCCGCGCTCGGACGCGCCCGCCGTCCGCGCGGAACGCGACGAGCTGGCGGTGCGCGTCCGGCGGCAGGTGCTCGACGGCGGCGGCGCCGACGTGCTGTGGGCCTACGCGCAGACCGAGCCGGGCCGCGGCGACCTGGAGGCGCTGGAGCGGCTGCGGGGCGTCCTGCCGCCGGGGGATCCGCGGCTGGCCGCCGTGAACTCGCGCAGCGCCCGGCTGCTCAGCGGCGAGCCGTAGGAGGCGGCACCGCGGCGGCGAGGTGGGCGCAGTCGTTGTAGCAGACGGCCGCGAGGCCGCTCCCGTCGTGGCGCCAGCGGGTGACCGACGCGTTGGCGACGGGCTCCTTCTCGATCCGCATGACCTCCTCCTCGGTCAGCTCCTCCACCAGGTAGCGGGTCATGACGATGATCGCGTCGTGGGCGACGACCAGGGCCCGGCCGCCGGGGGCGCCGGCCTGCAGGTCGCGGTAGAAGCTGCGCAGCCGCAGCGCCAGGTCGGCCCACGACTCGCCGCCGGGCGGCCGGTGGTAGAACTTGCCGAGGTGGCGCAGCCGCTCGGCCTCGTCCGGGAACCGCGCGCGGACGCCGCGGGGGGTGAGCCCCTGCAGGACGCCCTGCTCGCGGTCGCGGATCCGCTCGTCCACCTGGATCCGCGGGGCGGCGAAGGACGTCTCGGCGAGCGCGATCCGGGCGGTGTCGAGCGCGCGCACGTAGGGGGAGGCGATCACCCTCGTGGGCCGCTCGTCCTCGGGGAGTTCCTCCAGCCAGCGGCCGAGCGCCGCCGCCTGCGCCCGCCCGGTGTCCGACAGCGGGACGTCGGCGTCCCGCTCGGGGATGTCGACCTCCTCGGCGTCGGTGCCGAGGACGGCCTGGTAGGCGAGGTTGCCGGTGCTCTCTCCGTGCCGGGTCAGGGTCAGCCATCGCAGCGCGTTCACGCCCGCCATGCTGCCATGCCCGCCGGCCCGCCGATCCTGCGCCGCCGATCCCGCGCCGCCGGAGCCGGGCCGCCGGAGCCGGGCCCGCCGGGCGGCGGCGCGGTTGCTCTACAGCCGGTAGTACTCTTTGGTGCCGTGACGAACGTGCTGTCCGCCACGACGATCGTGGCGGCCCTCCTGGCCGCCGGCTACGCGCTGGTGACGGCGCTGCGCGGCCGGGCGATGGGCGCCGCCGACCTCGGCGCGTTCGGCGTCCTGGAGGTGCTGCTCGTCGCGCAGGCCGTGGTCGCCTTCGTCAAGCTCTCCGGCGGCGAGGGGCCGGACGGCCCCGCCACCTTCGTCGGCTACCTGCTGGGATCGCTGCTGATCCCCGTCGCCGGCGCCGGGTGGGGGCTGCTGGAGCGCACCCGGTGGGGCCCCACCGTGCTCGTCGTGGCCGGGGTGGCCGTCGCCGTCATGATCGTGCGGATGAACCAGCTGTGGAGCGGCACCGGTGCCTGACCCCGAACACGAGCCCGCCCGCGAGACCGAGCCCGTCCGCGAGGACGCGCCCGTCCCCGAGACCGCGCCCGTCCCCGAGACCGCGGTCCGGGAGCCGCTGGCCCGCGCGGACGACGGCGCCCGCGCCGGCGCCGAGGCCCGCACGGGCGGCGGTGCCCGGCCCGGCGCCACCGCCGGCGGGCCGGGACGGCTGCTGGTCGCCGTCTACGCGGTCTTCGCGCTCGCGGCCGGTGCGCGGGCGGGGGTGCAGATCGCCACCCGCTTCTCCGACGCGCCGGTCGCCTACCTGCTGTCGGCGGTCGCCGCCGCCGTCTACGTCGTGGCGACGGTGGCCCTGGCCCGGGGCGGCCGGACCTCGTTCCGCATCGCGGTCGCCGCCTGCGCGACGGAGCTGGCGGGCGTGCTCGCCGTGGGCACGCTCAGCATCGCCGACCGCGCCGCGTTCCCCGACGAGACCGTCTGGTCCGTCTACGGGCGCGGCTACGGGTTCGTGCCCCTGATCCTGCCCGTCGTGGGCCTGCTGTGGCTGCGCCGCACCGCCCGCAGAGGTGGCGGAACCCCCGCGGGCGGTGGGCGCCCTGTGAGCGGCGGCGTGTGAGCCCTCCGGCCACAGGTGTCTGTGGGTCATGCCGTCCTCCTGCCAGAGGGGCCGGTCACGCCGCGGCTTGGGCCGAGCCGGGGGAGCCGACCGGCAGGGCGTGCACGGCGGCCCGGGCGATCGCCTCGATCTCCTCGGGGGAGCGGTCGGCGGTCGGGTTGCGGCGCATCCAGCGGATCAGCTTCAGCGGCGGGGCGAACACGATGCCGTCGGCGGTGAACGGCGTGCGGGCGAGCTTGCCGCCGTGCACGGCCAGCACCGGCGTCACCGTCACCGGCGTCCCGGCGGCGCGGGAGATCGCCTCGGCGGCGGCCTCGGCCCGCGCGGTCAGCCCGCGGACGAGCTTGGTCTGCGTCCGGCCGTCGATGAAGAGCCTGCCGCCGTGCTGGGAGACCTCGGCCCCGGGCGACCACGCCTCGTTGTGCACGAGCCAGACGCCGCCGGGCCCCACCACCAGTTCGTCGGCGATGCCGTGCCCGGGGACCGTCCGGGCGTGCAGCACGCGGTACCCGCGCCGCTCCAGCGTGTAGCGCAGGAACCGGTCCATGCGCTGGTCGCCGCGCAGCCCGAGGCGCCACACCCGCGACGCGCTGTAAATGCGCCAATGGACGAGCGTGTCCGCGGTCGCCACCACAACGGCCATCGCGATTCCGAAAACGGCGTTGACGAGCAGCCCGCACAGCACGAGCGTCGCCACCGCCAGAAAGGCGCGTGTCCGCAATCGTCCTTTTCGGCCCCGCTGCCAGAGTTCCTCGTACACCGCCTGCGGCGAGCCGCCGGTGAAAGCGGGACGGTCCCTGAGGTAGATGGAGCTGCCGAACATGTCCGTCCTCCCAGCACCTGCTTAGACGCCACCAGTATGGGGATGCCGCGGCATTCCCGCCACACTTTGCGAGGTGACTTAAATCAAACTCCCGCGCCACTTCTTGGGTCTGGGGCATTGCTCACCTGCCCGTTCGGGTGTGATTGGGTGAGACGATTCGGGGAACACCGGAGAAGAGCCTCGGAGATTGGCTGAAAGGCGCGGTGCAACTATCACCGCAACATTCAAAGCCTTTTTCATTGCAATTGATTGCTCCGGGGCGCGGCCGGAGCGGCACACTGGGACGATGCACCTCAGCGCCGCCGAAGGCCTCCCCGTCCGCCAGGCCGTCCCCGCCCTGCGCGCGGCTCTGGACGAGCACGGCGCGGCGGTGCTGGCGGCGCCGCCCGGCACCGGGAAGACCACCCTGGTCCCGCTCGCCCTCGCCGGGCTCGCCCTCGCGCAGGGGCAGGGCACCCCGCCGGCGCCCGGCAGGGTCCTGGTCCTGGAACCCCGCCGTCTCGCCGCCCGCGCCGCCGCCCGCCGCATGGCCTGGCTCCTCGGCGAACGTGTCGGCGGCCGGGTCGGCGTCACCGTCCGGGGCGAGACCCGCCCCGGCTCCCGCGTCGAGGTCGTCACCACGGGCGTGGTCCTCCAGCGCCTCCAGTCCGACCCCGAGCTCGACGGCGTCGGCACGGTGATCCTGGACGAGTGCCACGAGCGGCACCTGGACGCCGACACCGCGCTGGCGTTCCTGCTCGACGTCCGCGCCGCGCTGCGCCCCGACCTGCGCCTGGTCGCCGCGTCGGCCACCGCCGACACCGGCCCGTGGTCGCGCCTGCTCGGCGGCGCCCCGGTCGTGGAGACCGCGGCGGCGCTCCACCCGGTCGAGACGGTCTGGGCGCCGCCGCCGCGCCCCCTCCCGCCGCCGCACGGCATGCGCGTCGACCCGGGGTTCCTCGCGCACGTCGCCGCGACCGCCCGCCGGGCGCTGGCCGAGCGCGACGGCGACGTCCTGTGCTTCCTGCCGGGGGTCGGCGAGATCGCCCGCGTCGCCGGGCTGCTGTCCGGCGCGCCCGCCGAGATCCTGCAGATCCACGGCCAGGCGCCGGGGCGCGTGCAGGACGAGGTGCTCGCGCCCGCGTCCCGCCGCCGGATCGTCCTCGCCACCTCGGTGGCCGAGTCGAGCCTCACCGTCCCCGGCGTCCGCGCGGTCGTCGACTCCGGCCTCGCCCGCGAGCCGCGCACCGACCACGCCCGCGGCCTCGGCTCGCTCACCACCGTCCGCGCGTCCCGCGCCACCGCCGACCAGCGCGCCGGGCGGGCCGGGCGCGAGGCCCCGGGCGCCGTCTACCGGTGCTGGACGCAGGCCGAGCACGACCGGCTCCCGGCCCGTCCCCGCCCCGAGATCGAGCTGGCGGACCTCACCGGGTTCGCCCTCCAGGCGGCCTGCTGGGGCGACCCCGGCGCGACCGGCCTCGCCCTGCCCGACCCGCCCCCGGCCGCCGCGATGGACGCCGCCCGCTCCACCCTGCACGCCCTCGGGGCCCTGCGGGACGGCCGCGCCACCGACCGCGGCCGCCGGCTGGCGCGCGTCGGCCTGCACCCCCGCCTGGCCCGCGCCCTCCTCGACGGCGCCCCGCGCGTCGGCGCCCGCGACGCGGCGCAGATCGGGGCGGCGGCTCCGAGAGCAGGGCGACGATCTGCGCCGCGGGGCGGCGCTGCCCGACATGCAGGAGCGGCTGCACATCGAGTTGACCGGGCTGCAATGGATCGTCG
>NZ_JBFARL010000193.1:0-14602 GCF_040674655.1 Actinomadura sp. NPDC049753
TCCCCTAACCCCGCCAACTTTCCCATCTTGGGGCGGCTTGAGACACCCCCGCGACGGAGACCACGCCCCCCCCGACGGCCACACCGCCCCCGCGCCCGGCGCCGCGCCCGGGGGGGCGCCCGCCCGCGCGGCGGCGCCCGCGGTCTCGGAGGCCGCGGAGGCGGCGCAGGCGCTGAGGCGGTTCGACGCGGAGCGCGAGGAGCGCCGCCGCGCCACCAACGCCGTCGCGGGACGGATCGCCGTCGCGATCGCCGCCCTCTTCCTGGCGTTCCTCACCTACGACTCCACCGCCACGGCCGTGCGGGCGCACTCCCGGGGCGACGCCTGGATCTACCCGCCGGCCGTCGTCGGCGGCGTCTGCGCCGCCGGGCTGGTCGTCCTGCTGACCTGGGGGTGGCGCCGCCGGCGTCTCGGGATGTGAACTCGACCCGCGATCTTCGCCGCAGGTCAGATAGCCTCGGGTGAGTGACCGACAGCGCGAATCCCACCATCGACATCCCCGCCGATCTCAAGCCCGCCGACGGCCGTTTCGGGTGCGGTCCCTCCAAGGTCCGTCCCGCGCAGCTCGCCGCCCTGGCCGAGTCCGGCTCGACCTACATGGGCACCTCGCACCGGCAGAAGCCGGTGAAGTCCCTCGTCGGCCGCGTCCGGGAGGGGCTCGCCGAGCTCTTCTCGCTGCCCGAGGGGTACGAGGTCCTGCTCAGCAACGGCGGCACCACGGCGTTCTGGGACGCGGCCGCGTTCGGCCTCGTCCGGCAGCGGTCGCAGCACCTGACCTTCGGCGAGTTCTCCAGCAAGTTCGCCAAGGTCACCACGGGTGCGCCCTGGCTGGGGAACCCCACCGTCATCTCCAGCCCGCCCGGCACGCACCCCGAGGCGTCCGCCGAGGAGGACGTGGACGTCTACGCGCTCACCCACAACGAGACCTCGACCGGCGTCGCCATGCCGATCAGGCGCCCGGCGGGCACGACCGCGCGGGACGGCCTCGTCCTGGTGGACGCCACGTCCGGGGCGGGCGGCCTGCCCGTGGACGTGTCCGAGACCGACGTCTACTACTTCGCGCCGCAGAAGTGCTTCGCAGCGGACGGCGGCCTGTGGGTCGCGCTCGCGTCCCCGGCGGCGCTTGAGCGGATCGACGAGATCGCCTCGTCCGACCGGTACGTCCCGGAGTTCTTCAATCTGAAGACGGTCGTCGACAACTCCGCCAAGGACCAGACGTACAACACCCCGGCCGTGGCCACGCTGCTGCTGTTCGCCGAGCAGATCGAGTGGATGAACGGGCAGGGCGGCCTCAGCTGGACGACGTCCCGTACGGCCGACTCGTCCCAGCGGCTGTACACGTGGGCCGAGAAGACCTCGTACACGACGCCGTTCGTGGTCGACCCGGCGCAGCGTTCGCAGGTCGTCGGCACGATCGACTTCAGCGACGACGTGGACGCGGCGGCCGTGGCCAAGGCGCTGCGCGCCAACGGCATCGTCGACACCGAGCCGTACCGCAAGCTGGGCCGCAACCAGCTGCGCATCGGCATGTTCCCGGCGATCGACCCGGACGACGTCGAGGCGCTGACCGCCTGCGTCGACTACGTCGTCGAGCGCCTCTGAGACGAGCCGGAGCCCTCGGGGGGCCACGCCGCTCCCCCGAGGGCCGGTTCAGGCGACGGTCAGCAGACCGCCGGTGCCGCCCGCCTGCTCCACCACGCGATGGAGCAGGCCGGCTCGGTCGCCCTCGGCGTCGGCCGGGGTGAAGCCCGTCCAGACGCGGGGGTCCATGTCGGTGTCCCGCGCGGTGGGCACGAACGCCGCCGTCGCGAGGACCTCGGGCAGGTCGCGGCGCCCGGGGCGGCGCTCCGCGCCGACCTTCAGGTAGGTGCCCTCGCGCAGCAGCACCACGGTGGCGAAACGGACCCGGGTGTGCCGCTCGACCTCCCGGAACCAGCGCGGGTTCGACGCCCAGTAGATGTTCTGGTCGGTGTCCACGGCCACGGTCAGCGGGCTGAGCGCGCCGCGCGCCAGGTGCACCTCGGTGGGGCGGTCGCGCTCGACCCACGCCAGCGCGACCCGTCCGACCAGGGCCTGCAGAACGCCGGTGATCTCGGCCGGGGGACGGCGGCCGGCCAGCAGCCGGAGGATCGGCTCGCCGCCGGCGCCTCCGGACGCGGGCGGCGGCGCGAACCGCGCCCGCAGGCCGGCGGCGTCGATGTCGCCGTCGTGCGCGCCCACGATCGTGGCCGACGCCCCGGCGACGACCATGGGGCCGGCGTTGGCGGCCTCGACCGGGCTCCCCTGCGCCGCCCAGCAGGTGTGCCCGACGGCCACGGCGGCACGGTCCAGTTCGGGCAGGAACTCCGGCCGCCAGACCCCCGAGAACCGGCCGCGCCCCTTCACCACCCGGCAGCCCCCGCCGCCGGCCCCGCCGAGCCCCGGGGCGGCGCCGAGCAGCGCCAGGCCCGCCGAGCCGGTCCCCCGCTCCTCGGCGAGAGCGCCCAGCATGACGAACACGTCCGACGCCCGGCCCGGGTCGGCCGCGAACGGCGAGCGCACCACCCCGAACAATCCGCACATGCAGGATGAGATGCGGATCGCGGTCGGACGGTTCACCCCGCGGCCCGGGCACTCACCGTGACCGGCCTTACCGGTGCTTATCACCCCATCAGCCACATTGGCCCCGATCAATTCCCGCCATTGATCGGGAACCCGGTGCGCAGCCCTGTCCAGGGCCCTGGGGCCTACTTCCATGGCCGCATGTGGACCTTTCGTTCGCCGTTGATCAACACTCCGCACTTCAGAGAGAATGGCCAGGTGGGGGCGGCCTCTGGAGAGGAGAGTGAAAATTCCACTCTTCTGGGAGTGCACCGGTGACGGCGGCGGACGACTCCTGTATTTACCTGCCTTGGCCAGGCGAAACACCCTTTTCGCCGACCGCGTGTCAGGACGGATGTGACAGGATTTCTCGAACGTGTCACCACCGCCGGAACCTTGGTGCCGCGCGTGGCATCGAACAATGCGATGCTCCCCGGTTTTGACGCCGGCACCCCCTGCCGGAAGGACTAATCCCTTGAATGGTGACAGCCGTAATGACTATAGTCAGCGATTCCGTGACCAGGCGAATAGATCGTCTGCCGTTCGGTCACCGTTCAGGACGGGAGGGTTCCGACCGGTGAGGCCTAGAGATCATCTGAGGTGCCCGTGACCGCGGTGGTGCTGGTCGGCGACTTCCCCACCACGGGCGTCCTGCAGGCCACGGTGGCTCAGCGGGTGGCCGTGGAGGGCCCGGGCGACGAGGCCGCGCCCGCCTTCGTCGACCACATGGAGTACGCCCTCCGGCGGCGCGGCGCCGTGCTGGTGCTGTACCCGGCGTGGAAGAGGAGCCGTGCGCAGCGGCTGGTACGCCTGGCACGCTCCGCCCTGCTCACCGACCGGATCGCCGGGCTGCCGCTGGACGTGCCACCGCTCGCGCTGTCACTGGTCGCCGACCAGCTGACGTTCGCGTCGGCCCACGCACGGCCCGGGGTCCTCGCGACTCTCGCCCACCGGCTCTGCGCGACCCTCCACGCCGGAGCCTGGGTGAACAGCGTGGCGCGCCTTGAGCACGTCAAGACCGGCCTCGGGGCGCACGTCTCGTCCTACCTGCCCGGCGGCGGGTTCTCGGTGACGGCCGGCGCTCACCCGGAGGTGCACCGCATCACCGCCGCCAAGCCCGTCCCGCGCCTGGCGTCGCGGCCCGCCGACCCCGTGCTGATGCTGGTGGCCGACGCGAACGGCGATGCCGGATGGCTCCAGAGCAAGATGCGGCCGGTGCTCGCCGCGGTGACGTCGACCGCGGTGGCCCCGCAGCCCATGAGCGCGGAGTACTGGGGGACGAAGAAGTACACCGAGTTCGTCGCGTTCAGCGGTCACCCGCATGCGCTGCGGAGCCTGCTGGCCGGTTCTCCGTACAGGGCGTGCGGGTGGTGCGGCGAACCGACCGCCCTGCCCGAGTGCCCGTTCTGCCTCATGGTGCAGCCCGCCGAGGAGGCGGCGCCCCCCGGGGCCGTCCCCCCTGGTCTCCCCCAGCGGCCGCACCCTCAGCCCTCTGGGGCCCAGCCTCCCCGTCCCCAGCCCTTACCGGCCCAACCCTTACCGGCCCAACCCCGGCCCCAGCCCCCGGCTCCCCAGCATGTCCAGCGAGCCCCTGCCCAACCGCAGCCGTCCTGGCCGCAGGCTCCGCCTCCCGCCGCGCCCCACCCCGTCCAGCCTCCCCAGGTCCGGCCCGACGAGGAGGCGCCGCCGACCCGCCCGCAGTACCCGCGCCCCCAGGACGGCGGTCCACCGTCGGCGCCCCCCGACCAGACCGATGACGCCCCGTCCCTCACCACGCTCCTCAACGACGCCGCGCCCCGGCGGGCCGCGGCGCCGGACTCCCCGCCCGAGCGGACGCCCCGGACGACCCCCGACGACGAGTGGCGCGAAGGAACCGTCATCTTCCGTCCGCAGCGCCGCCGGTAAGCCTCCCTGCCCCCCGACCAGAACGGAGTCCCATGAACCCGCGCCAGCGACGTGGAGTTCTGCTGATGATCCTGGCTGCGCTCGGCGCCGTTGCCGTGTTCATCAGCATCATCGGCTATGTCGGCTCTGTTCGGGCCGAGGTCGGTGTGAAGACCGACGTGCTCATGCTCAAGCGCGCCGTCCCCGCCTTCAGCCCGGTCACCGCGGCGGACCTCGACCGCATCCGGGTGCCGAAGCGGTGGTCGCCGGAGACGATGGTGACCGACACGGCCGCGCTCAACGGCAAGGTCGCCGCGGCCGATCTTCCGGCGGGGGCCTACCTGCAGACGGGGATGCTCGTCCCCGGCCCGACCCTGCAGCCCGGCCAGCGCGAGATCGCGATCATGATCGACGCCGAGACGGGCGTGGCGGGCAAGGTCCACGAGGGCATGCCGGTCGACATCTACGCGACCTACCAGACGCAGAAGGGGAACCAGCAGCAGTCCTGCGCGGCGCGGATCGTCCGGGCGGCCAGGGTCATCCAGATCGGGCAGGAGACCCAGGTCAAGGACGAGAAGAACAGTTCGGTGACGCAGTCCCAGGTTCCGATCACCTTCGCGCTGAGCGCGCAGGACAGCCTCAAGCTCACCCGCGAGGAGAGCTTCGCGACGAAGATCAGGCTCGCCCTCATCGGCGGAGCCGGAACCGGCCTGGACGGCACCCGGCTCCCGCCGGTCTGCGAAACGCTCCCGGCGAGGTGAGACCGGTGAACATCCAAGTCCTCCTCGGCGTCGAGGACCGCGATCTCGCCGCCTCCCTCAGCGGGCAGTTCCGCGAGATCCCCGACATCGAGCTCGTCGCGGTCGAGACGACGTCCAACCATCTGGCGGGGACGGTCGCGACGACCCCGAACCTCGACGTCGTCCTGGTGCACCAGGGGCTCGGGCCGCTGCCGGCGCTCGACCTCATCCGCGACCTGGTGATCCGCCAGCCGCAGCTCGCCGTCATCCTGATCGCCGACGACGCGACGGCCGAGATGCTGGCGGCGGCGATGGCGGCCGGCGCGCGCGGGGTGATCTCCAACGAGCCGACCCTCTCGGAGCTGCAGAACCGCGTCCACCAGGCGTCGGAGTGGTCGCGCAGCATGCGCCGGCACTTCACCTCCGCCGAGGTCCCCGGGCGGCCGGGCCGCCTGGCCAGGCTGGTCACGCTCACCGGAGCGAAGGGCGGCGTCGGCACGACCACGCTGGCGATCCACCTCGCCATCGCCGTGTCCAGTGCGGGGCGGACGGTGTGCCTGGTCGACATGGACCTGCAGAACGGCGACATCCCCGGGTACCTCGACGTCCAGCACCGGCACAGCCTCGCCGACCTCGCGGCGGCGGCCGGCGACCTCGACGGAGCGGTCGTGGCCGAGGCGCTGTTCGTCCACCCGGCCGGACCGCACCTGCTGCTCGCGCCCGCGAACGGCGAGGACGCGGAGGAGATCTCGGCCCGCGCGGTCCGGCAGATCCTCACCGTCATCCGGTCCCGGTACGACGTGGTGATCGTGGACGGCGGCACCCATCTCGCCGACGCCAACGCGATGGCGGTGGAACTCGCGGACGAGGCCGTCATCGTCACCACCCCCGACGTGCCGGCGCTGCGCTCGGCCCGCCGGCTGGCGCAGATGTACGCGCGGCTCGCGATCCGCAAGGAGGACGAGGTGAGCGTCCTGCTCACCCGGCAGGACAGGCGCAACGAGATCCAGCCCGAACTGGCGAAGAAGATGGTCGGCTCGCCGCTGCGCGGCGTGACGGTCCCGGCGGTCTTCCGCGCGCTGGAGGAGGCGGCCAACACCGGCTCGCCGGGCGCGGTGAAGCACGCCGACTTCCGCAAGGCGATCGGCAAGGCGGCCATGGACCTCGGCCTGCTCGACGCCGGGGCCGGGCAGGGCGCTGGTGCGGCGGCGCCGCCGGACACCGGCGACCGGGGCGAGGCCGCGATCGGGTTCGCCGGCGTCTTCCCGCTGATCCTGCTGGTCCTCGTGCTGGTGTGGCAGATCGTACTGGTCGGCCTGACGTCCACCTACTCCAGCCACGCGGCGAACGAGGCCGCCCGGGCGGTCGCCGTGATCGGCTACGACAAGCGCGACACCCCCGAGGCGAGAGCCAACCGGGAGGAGGTGCGGCGCCGCGCGGTGGCCCGGATCAAGGGCAGGTGGAAGGACCGCGACCACCTCACGCTCGACGTCGTGGACGGCTACGCCGTGGTCACCATCGACACCCCCGTCCTGATCCCCGGGCTCCGCAGTTCGTGGGGCATCCGGACCAGAAGCAAGATCGTCTACGAGGGCGAGGGGTGAGGGACGTGGCGGCGCAAGCCCGGCGCCGGGACGCGGGCGCGGCCGCGGTCGAGTTCGCGGGCGTCCTCCCGATCGCGCTCTTCGTCATCTTCGCGGCCTTCCAGGCGTACATCTCCTTCACCACGGTGTCGCGCGTGGAGAACATCGCCCGCACCGGAGCCCGCGAGGCCGCCCAGCACTACGACCCGTCCCTCTGCGTCGAGTACGCGAACCGGGTCAGGCCGTACTGGCTGAACGACTACAAGATCGAAGGAGGGCGGACCGAGGTGGCGGGAGCCGACGCCGTGTACTGCCATGTCGAGGCCAAGCTGCCGCTGCTGTTCAAGGGGGTCCCCTTGGACTACACCGTGAACCGCACCGTCACCATGCCGCTGGGATAGCCGATGGCACTCAAGGACCGTCTCGACGACGACCGGTCGTCCAACGACCGGATGAGCAAGAGCACCGTCCAGCACTGGCGGCAGCGCCTGCTGGAGGAGGTCAACCTCGACGAGCTGGCGCGGCTGACGATGGCGCAGCGGCGGGCCCGGCTGGAGAAGGTCGTCGGCCTGCTGGTGACGCGGGAGGGCCCGGTGCTGGCGGCCGGGGAGCGCGCCAACCTGATCCGCCGGGTGGTGGACGAGGCCCTCGGCCTCGGCGTGCTGGAGCCGCTGCTCGCCGACCCGACCGTCACCGAGATCATGGTGAACGGCCCGGACTCGATCTTCGTGGAGCGGGCGGGCCGGGTCCACCGGCTGGACGCGGGGTTCGCCAACGAGGACCAGCTGTACCAGACCATCGACCGGATCGTGGCCCAGGTGAACCGGCGGGTGGACGAGTCGAGCCCGATGGTGGACGCCCGGCTGCCCACCGGCGAGCGCGTCAACGTGATCATCCCGCCGCTGTCGCTGGTCGGCCCGATCCTCACGATCCGCCGGTTCCCGCGCTCCTACAGCGTCGAGGAGCTGGTCTCGCTGGGCTCCATGGACCAGGCCACCGGCATGCTGCTGGCCGCGTTCGTGCGCGCCCGGCTCAACCTGGTCATCGCCGGCGGCACCGGCACCGGCAAGACCACCATGCTGAACGCGCTGTCGGCGTTCGTGCCCGAGTCCGAGCGCATCGTCACCATCGAGGACTCGGCGGAGCTTCGGCTCAAGCAGGAGCACGTGCTGTCGCTGGAGTCGCGTCCGGCCAACATCGAGGGCAAGGGCGCGATCACCATCCGCGACCTGGTGCGCAACGCGCTGCGCATGCGGCCCGACCGGATCATCGTCGGCGAGGTCCGCGGCGGCGAGACGCTGGACATGCTCCAGGCGATGAACACCGGCCACGACGGCTCGCTGGTGACCGTGCACGCCAACTCCACCGAGGACGCGGTGTACCGGTTGCAGACGCTGGCCAGCATGAGCGACGTGCGGCTGCCGTTCGAGGCGATCCGCGACCAGATCGGCAGCGCCGTCGACGTGATCGTGCAGCTCAGCCGGGGCCCGGACGGGTCGCGGCGCATCGTCGAGGTGGCGATGCTGGAGCACGCCCGGCGCGGCGAGATCACCACGCGTCCCGTGATGCGGTTCGAGTCCGATCCGATCGGCGCGGACCGGGTGGTGCGCGGGCGCTTCCGGCCGGTCCCGCTGCAGCGGGACCTGCTGACCAGGCTCTTCCACGCCGGGGAGAGCGTGCCGCCCGCGTTCACCGGCGCGCCGTCCCCGAACGGGACCGCGCATCCCGGTGGCCGCCCGCGAGGGGAGCAGTCCCGATGAGCCTTCCACTGCCGGTGATCCTGGCGATGCTGGCCGCCGTCCTCGCCCTGGCGACCTGGGGCATCGGCGACCTGGTCGCGGGCTGGGGGCAGCAGCGCCGGCTGGTGGCGCGCTCCGTGATCGGCGGCGACGGCGACCGCGTCGACGGCCTGCTGGGGCGGCTGGACGTCGCCCTGCGGCGCACGACGGTCGGGCAGGCGCTGGCCCGGCGGCTCGCGGCCTCGGGGATGCGGATGCGGGTGTCCACGCTCGTGCTGCTCATGGCGGGCAGCGGTCTGGCGGCGATCGTGCTGATCAGCCAGTGGATCGCGCCGGTGTTCGGGGTGGCCGCCGCGATCGGCGTCGGCTTCGCCTTCCTCGCCTACCTGCGCCGCAAGGAGGACCGCCGGCGCGAGGCGTTCATCGCCCAGCTGCCCGAGCTGGCCCGGGTGCTGGGCAACGCCACGCACGCCGGGCTGGTGATGCGCACCGCCATCGAGATCGCCGCGGACGAGCTCGCCGATCCGGCCGGGGAGGAGGTGCGGCGCACCGCCGACGCGCTGCGCCTCGGCCAGTCGGTCGAGGACGCGCTGCGCGACCTCGGCGGGCGGCTGCCGTCCCGGGAGCTCGGCGTGCTGATCAGCACCCTGCTGGTGTCGGCGCGGGCGGGCGGTTCGCTGGTCACCGCGCTGCGCACCATCGCCAGCACGCTGGAGGAGCGCAAGGAGACCCGCCGCGAGGTCAAGACGATCATGGGCGAGGCGGTGGTGACCAACTGGGTCGTCGGCGGGTTCAGCGTGGTCGGCGTCATGATGATCAACTTCATGGTGCCGGGGGCGCTGCGCACCATGAGCGAGCACCTCGGCGGGCAGGTCATCCTCGCCGCCGCGGCCGCGATGTTCGTGGTCGGCCTGGTCGTCATCGGCCGGATCACCCGGATCGACGTGTGAGGCGGTGGACGAACAATGATCATTCTGGCCATGGCGGGCGCCGCGGCGCTGTGCGTCATCCTGGCCGTGTGGGGGTTCGGGCTGGTGGCCGCGGGCCAGCGGGTCGCCGCCTCGGCGGTGCCCGAGCCTCCCAAGGCGGACAAGAACGAGGTGTTCATCCTCGACGCCATCGCGGACCGGGTGGGGCGGCCGTTCACCGGCGCGGCGATGGAGCTGCTCAGCCCGTGGCGGGCGGCGATCCGCAAACGGATCGACGCGGCGGGCCGTCCCGGCGGCATCACCGTCGAGGGCTACGCGCGCAGGACCGCGGGTTACGCGGTCTTCTTCCTCACCTTCGCGCTGCTGCTGGCCCTGAACGGGCATCCGCTCTACGGCGCCGTCTGCCTGATCGGCTGCCTGCAGAACGAGTTCGTCATGTACGGCAAGCGGGTGGCCAGGCAGGACGAGATCCAGCGCTCCATGCCCGACTTCCTCGACGTGCTGGCGGTCACCGTCAGCGCCGGTCTGAGTTTCCGTCTGGCGCTGCACCGCGTCGCCGAGAGCATGCCGGGCGCGCTGGCCGACGAGTTCATGGTGGCGCTGCGGCAGATGGAACTGGGCACGCCGCGCCGTGAGGCCTTCGAGGACCTGCGCGAGCGCAACAACTCCGAAGCGGTCAACCAGTTCGTGACGGCGCTGCTCCAGGCGGAGGAACTGGGCGCGCCGCTCACCACGGCGATGATGGACATCGGCAACGACATGCGCCGCGAGGCGGCGCAGTGGGCCAAGCGCAAGGCGCAGCGCACCACACCGAAGATCACGGGGATCACTCTGGGGCTGACCCTGCCGGCGCTGATGCTCGTGGTCATGGGGGCCGTCTACTACGGGTCGGGGGTGGGGGCCGGTGGTGGGCTCTTCGGCAACTGAGCATGTCTTACCCACAGGGGGCATGATGGGCGACGCGCCGGCACCGCCGGACGGCACCCGGGCCGCGGTCCGGGAGCGGCCCGTCCAGGACGAACTGACCGAGCAGGTCGGCGGAGCCTTCCAGATGCTCCTGCAGATCCGCATGTTCATCGCGGCGGTGACGCTGTCGCTGGTCCCGCTCGAAGTCGAGTATCTGGACGTCTTCCTTCTCGTCCTGACGGTGGCGCTGCTGTCCTGGCTGGCCGGACGGTACTGGCGCTACGTCGCCCCCCGCCTCGCGCGCCATCCCCTGCTGTTCGCGCTCGACATGGCCGCCTCGTTCACCGTGCTCGGCCTTGGCGGCACGTCCGGCCCGTACCTGCTGGCGACCGTCGCCACCGCCGCCCTCGCGGGCCTGCTCTACCACTGGCGCGGCATGCTGACGGTGGCCGGGCTCCAGACCCTCTGCTACTACGTCACGTTCGTTTTCACCATCGACTCCGCGCCGGACGCGCAGACACCGACCTTCCAGGACGTCCTGGGGCAGCCGCTGTGCTACCCGCTGGCTGGGTTCGCCGGGGTGGCGCTGCGCCGCCTGCTCGACGCCAACGCCGAGCAGGAGTCGGCCCGGCGGCTGGCCGAGGTCAAGGCGGCCGCGGCGGAGGAACGCGCCCGCCTGGCCCGCGAGATGCACGACTCGCTGGCCAAGACCCTGCGCGGCATCGCCCTGGCCGCCACGGGGCTGCGCGTGTGGGTCGAGCGGGACCGGAACCGGGCGCTGGACGAGGCCGACCGGATCGCCACCGCCTGCCAGGTCGCCTCCCAGGAGGCGCGGAGCCTGCTGTCGGAGCTGCGCCGCGACACCATCCCGCGCTCGCTGTCGCAGGTGGTCGCCGAGACCGTGCGGGACTGGTCCGACGCCGCGGGCGTCCCGGCGGTCTGCGAGATCGCCCCGGACATCGATCTGCCCTTACGGGTGCGCCACGAGGCCGTGGCGATCCTGTCGGAGGCGCTGACCAACGTCGAGCGGCACGCCGGAGCCGGGTCGGTGCGGGTCCGGCTGGGCCGCGGGGACGGCGAGGTGCGGCTGACGGTGTGCGACGACGGAGCGGGGTTCCGCCCGCCCGAGCTCACCGCGCTGGCGCGGGAGGGCCACTACGGCCTGATCGGCCTGCACGAGCGGGCCCAGCGGGTCGGCGGCGTCGTGAAGATCCTTTCGACCCGGGGGAAGGGCACCACCGTTCTGGTCCGGCTGCCCATCGACGAACGAGCGCACCGATTGGCCGAGGTGAGTTGAACGATGGCCCGAGTCGTGGTGGTCGACGACAATGTCGTCGTGCGGTCAGGATTGGTGTCACTGCTGGAGGCCTCAGGCATCGAGGTGGTGGGCGAGGCCGGCGACGGCCGGACCGCCATCGAGATCGTCGAGCGGGTGCGGCCCGACCTGGTGCTGCTGGACGTGCAGATGCCGCTGGTCGACGGCGTCACCGCCGCGCAGACGCTGAGCCGCCTCACGAGGGTGATCATGCTGACCTACACCGAGGATCCGCGGATCGTGCGGCAGGCCATCGGCAACGGCGCCTCCGGCTACCTGGTGCACGGCCAGTTCTCCGCGCAGAAGCTGGCCGACGCGGTGCACGGCGCGCTGCGCGGGGCGAACCCCTTGTCGGAGGCCGCGGTGTCGGCTCTCGTGGGCGCGTTACGCGAGGTCCCCGCCCACCCTGAGCCGCCCGATGCCGACGCGGAACCGGGCGGGGAGCCTGGCGACGACTCGCCGGAGGGGGCTCGCGCGCCCGGGCCGGCGACGTCCGGACCGCCGGCCGGGGCGCTCTCCGACGACGGCGAGCGGCGGGTCGCGCGGTTCGGTCTCTCCGCCCGGGAACTGGACGTGATGCGGTTGATCGTGCAGGGCAGGACCAACGTCGAGATCGCCGGCCACCTGTTCCTGGCGGAGAAGACCGTGAAGAACCACGTGAACCGGATATACGCGAAACTCGGCGTCACCTCCCGCGCCGCCGCGATCGCGCAGTGGATGGGAACCGCGGGGGAGGCCCCCCGGTGACCGCGTCCGGGAATTCCCCCGCCTTAGGTCCGAGGGCCCTATCGGAATTGGGTCCGCGCCGGGTCCGTGATTGGGTCGACGGACCCTGGGAGGGCACCGCCGATTTCCGTAATGTTCCAGTCAATGGAGCAGATGGAAACGGCGGTCAGGAGGCAGAAAATGAGCCCGATCCTTCCCCTGTACGTGCACACCGAGACTTTCATGCGGAATCGCGCCGACGACGTCCAGGACTTCGTCCGGACCCGGATCGAGCGCATCCGCGACGCGGAGGACCGCGGGGCCAGCGCGATCGAGTACGCGGGCCTGGTGCTGATCGCGGGCATCATCATCGTCTTCCTCATCACCGCCGCCAAGTCGACCATCAAGCCGAAGGTCGAGGGGGCCATCAACGAGATCTTCGGCGGAGGCGGCGACGGCGGGGACCCGAAGAAGAAGTAACGCCTCGACTGACTGCGGTCGCCGAGCTGCGGCGCACACGACAGGGAGAGCCACCGGAGTGTGGCTCTCCCTGTCGTTTTCTTATGGAAAATCCATTCCGTGGGACGGGAGCAGACAGATGTTCGAACCTGGCCGGGGACATTCTCGGGGCTTTCGAGCCGGAGTGGGGGCGGCCGCCCTTCTCCTGGCCCTGTCCGCATGCGGCGGTGGCGACGACGGCTCCGACCCGCCGAAGAAGACCGGCGGACCGGCCGGTAAGGCGCCCGGCACAGGGATCTCGGTACCCATGGCGCACCGTGCGGGGCCCGCGCACGTGGAGCTTCTCGCGTTGAGCCGGACATCCGGCAGCGCCGTCACCGGGCAGTTCCGCATCGTCAACGACGGGCAGAGCCAGCTGAACCTGCACATCAGCCTGTTCGAAGGCGGGCGTGAGGGCGACATCCGAAGTCTGGAGGCCAACGGCGTCGGATTACTCGACGGTGCGGGCGGCAAGCTCTACATGCCGTTGAGGAAGGCCGACGGCACCTGCCTGTGCTCCTCACTCGCCGACAAGGAACTCGCCCCCGGCGCCTCGCTGGACATCTACGCCGTGTTCCCCGCTCCGCCCGCCGGGGTGAACAGGGTGACGGTGACGCTTCCGCTGACGGTGCCGATGCAGGACGTCCCGATTGCCGACGGCCCCGTCCGGGCGCTGCCGGACCAGACCGATCCGGCTTCGGTGTCGCTGGCGCCGCCGCGCGTCCTCACCGTGGCGGGAGTCGCCGAAGGCGACGAGCAGTCCGTGGACGACGACGGCGACAAACGGGCCGTGCGGTTGTCGTCGGACGTGCTGTTCGCGCTGAACAAGGCCGATCTGACCCCGCAGGCCGACAAGCTCCTGCGCGGCGTGGCCAAGCAGATCGACGCCTCCCGCGGCAGCACGGTCAAGGTCGACGGCTACACCGACTCCAGCGGCAACGACGCCATCAACCAGCCGCTGTCCGAGCGGCGCGCCAAGGCCGTGGCCGACCGGCTGAAGCAGCTCGTCACCCGCACCGGCGTGTCCTTCCAGACCGCCGGGCACGGATCGGCCGACCCCGTGGCCCCGAACGACACCGAGAGCGGGCGCCGCAAGAACCGGCGGGTCACCGCGAGCTTCACCATGCCGGCCCCTCCGGCTCCTCCGGCGGGCGGACAGCCCTACCGCTGGGCGCCCGGTAAGCCGGCCTCGTCCAAGACGGCCGCCTTCACCGCGGCCCAGGCGAGGAATCTCCAGGTGGAGGTGAACTCCATGCACCGCGATCCGGCGGGTCTGACCACCTTCGTCTGGACGCTGCGCAACAACGGCCAGTCCCAGGCGGACGTGGGTTCGGCGTTCCAGCTGGATCTCCAGTACAACGGCAGGCTGAGCCCCGTGTCGCAGAGCACCGACGGCATCTCCATCCGCGACACGGCCAGCGACGTCTGGTACTACCCCCTGCGCGCGTCGAGCGCCGAGTGCGTCTGCACCTCCCTGCCCCGAGCCGACGCCAAGAAGGTCCTCGCCCCCGGAGAGAGCGTGACCTACTCGGGCGTCTACCGGCTTCCTCCCGAGGCCCGGACCGTGGACATCGACTTCCCCTGGTCCGGCCAGGAGGGACTCCGCATGAAGGGCATCGCGGTCAAGTAGCCGGCACGAATCCGGCCGGCGAGGGGGCCCACCTGGCCGTCGTGGCCCGCGACGACGCCGACGTCGGCCTGGTCGGGCACAGCATGAACGAGC
>NZ_JBFARL010000194.1:0-14445 GCF_040674655.1 Actinomadura sp. NPDC049753
CGGGCACGCGGACCGGCTGCCCGGGTTCCACGGTGGTCGCGGTCAGGAAGGACGTTCCCGCGGTGCCGATCGTCGGTCGCGGGCTCGGGGAGGGGACGCGCGGCGCGGGCGCCGCGGCGGCGCAGGGGCGGTCCAGGCGCGGTGCTCCTCCGCTGAACCTGCCGACCAGGGCGGGCGGGCTCGGCGACCGCCGCACGGACGGCGCCAGGGCGGCTGCGGTCAAGCCCGGCGGCGTCACCGTCGCGAAGGGCGACGGTGAGGACGCCGGAGGCGGTGGCGGGAGCGGCAAGGGCAGCGTCCGCCCGACGTCCTGGACGGGCCGCGGAGGCACCGGCGGCGGCGTCTCCGGTGGCGGCGGTTCGGGCGGCAGCGGCGGTTCGGGCGGCGGCTCCGGCGGCGGCGGTGGTTCCGGTGGCTCCGGCGGTGGTTCGGGTGGTTCCGGCGGTGGCGGCGGCTGGTTCGGCGGCGGCGGTGGACGCTCGTCCGGCTCCGCCGGTCGCGGTCGCGGGCGCTCGGGCGGCGGCTCCGGCGGTTCCGGTGGCTCCGGCGGTGGCGGCGGCTGGTTCGGCGGCGGCAACGGCGGCAACGGCGGTTCGGGCGGCGGCTCCGGGAACGTCCCCCGCCAGCGCGGCCGCGGCGGCGGTGCCGCGAAGCCCTCGCGTCCCGAGCCGGGCGGGCGGCAGGCGCCCCCGCCGCTGTGGGGCAGGGGCGGCTCCAACGCCAGCCCGCCGATCCCGTTCTGGCTGCGTCCGGTCGACCGCCGGTCGGGTGAGTCGGACCGGGACGAGTGATGAACCTGAACGACCGGCGGCGCAAGCTGCTGTTCGCGGGTCTCGTCGTCCTGCTGACGGCGGTCGGCGTCTACCTGACGGTGGCCTCGCCCTCGGGCGGGTCCGGTGACGAGCCGGAGGCCCGCCCGGTCGCGACGGCGTCGCAGGGGCCCCAGGCCCCCGCGTCGCCGCCGCCGGGGATCCAGAGCGCCGTCGACCCGAACGACTTCGACGTCTACCGGCTGCTGCCGTTCTCCCGGCAGGAGTTCGCCACGGCGGCCGACCTGGCGCAGCGGTTCGTCGCCGCCTACGGGACGTACCGCTACGACGAGGCACCCCAGACCTACATGGCGCGCTTCGCCGGCCTGACCACCTCCGACCTCGGGCAGCGGCTCGGCCAGGGCGTGGCGACGCCCGGGATGGTGGAGGAGCGCCGCCGCGAGCAGCTCGTCGCGCAGGGCACGGCGTCCCTCGACCAGGTCCGCGACATCGAGAACAACTCGATCATCTTTCTGGTGACCGGCAGGCAGCAGGTCACCAAGAACGGGCGGACGAGCAGCGACAGCAAGCAGTACGCGGTGACCGTGGCGAGGGACGGTGGTTCGCTGAGGGTCTACTCGTTCGAGCCCGCCGACGTGGGACAGGCGGGTGACACGGGATGAGCCCGCGGAGGTTGCTGCTCGTCGGCGCCCTGGGCGTCGCCGCGGTGATGTTCGTGGCGCTGGTCTTCGTCCCGATCCTGTTCGGCGCGAGCCAGTTCCTGTTCGGCGGCGGGATCGGCGGTGGCGGCGGCTGCGTGAACGTCGCCGGCGCCGGCGCGCAGCCCGCGGCGGCGGCCGACGCGAAGTCCGTCCCCGTCGACTACCTGAAGCTGTACCAGGAGGCGGGCAGGAAGTACGGCATCCCCTGGAACGTCCTGGCGGGCGTCGGCAAGGTCGAGACCGACCACGGCCGGTCGACGATGCCGGGCGTGTCCAGCGGGGAGAACTACGCGGGCGCGGGCGGTCCGATGCAGTTCCTCGACGCGACGTTCAAGGCGTTCGCGGTGGACGGCGACAAGGACGGCAAGAAGGACCGCTACGACCCGGCGGACGCCATCCCGACGGCCGCCGCCTACCTCAAGCACAACGGCGCCCCGGAGCGCATGCGCACCGCGATCTTCCAGTACAACCACTCGTGGGACTACGTGGACCTCGTCCTCGACTGGGCGAAGCGCTACGTCGGCGGCGAGTTCAAGCCCGTCCAGGCGAACGGGATCAACTGCGAGGACAACGAGCTGCCCGCCAACGTCGGCGCCCTCGTCAAGACGATCATCGCGTTCGCGATGGCGCAGCGCGGCAAGCCCTACGTGTTCGGGGCGAACGGCCCGGACGCCTACGACTGCTCCAGCCTGATCCAGGCCGCCTACCGCCAGGTCGGCCTGAACCTCCCGCGCACGACGTTCGAGCAGTGGCCGTTCGGCGTGAAGATCGCCAAGGGCAAGGAGCAGCCCGGCGACCTGGTGTTCTTCAACTCCGGCCCCGGGACGTCGCCCGACAATCCCGGCCATGTCGGGATGGTGATCGGCGGCGGCAAGATGATCGTGGCGAGCTGCTCGGCGTGCGTGCCCGCGATCGGGGTGAAGACCTACAAGAAGGCGAACTGGATCGGGGTGACGCGCCCGCTCGCGCGGCCGGACTTCAAGAAGAAGGTGTCCGAGCTGGCCGCGCGCCAGTAGCGGCCCGGCGGGGTCAGCGGAACCGGCGCCGGCCCACGACGAGCACGATCTCGCGCAGCGCGTCGGCGGCGGCCCGCACGTCCTCCGGCGGTACCCGGGCCAGCACCTCCTCGTGCGCCACCCCGGACGCGACCAGGGCCTGTTCGGTGACGCGCAGCCCGTCCGCGGTCAGCTGGACGAAGCGGCTGCGGGCGTCGCCCGCGTTGGCCTCGCGCTCCACGTAGCCGGCCTTCTGGAGCCGCTGCAGGACGTTGCTCGTCCCGCCCGAGGTGAGGAACGCCGACCGCGTGAGTTCGCTCGGCCTCAGCCGGTACGGCTCGCCCTCCCGGCGCAGCACGGTCAGCACTTCGAACTCGGCGTAGGTGAGGCCGAGTTCGGCCAGCGGGCCCCGGAGCGCCTGCTGCACCAGCGTGGCGATGCGCCCCGCGCGCTTGCTCAGTTCCAGCATCGCGACGAACGGCTCGGTCAGGCCGTCCCGCCGCCACGCGTCGGCCAGGTCATCGATGTCGTCCCGCACGCCCCGAGCGTACTCGCTCCCGTGATTGCTTTTTGTAAAGCTAACTCGTAAGCTTTCATGCATGGCAAATTCTCTGCTGCTCACGAACGGCCTCGTCATCGACACCGCACCCGAACCGACCGTGCTGGGAACCGCCGACGTGCTCGTCGAGGACGGCCGCATCGCCGCGGTCGGCCCGGACCTGGCCGCGCCGGACGGCGCCGAGACCATGGACGCGACCGGCCGCATCGTCATGCCGGGCTTCGTCGACACCCACCGGCACACCTGGCAGGCCGGGATCCGCGCGGCCCTGCCGGACGGCACGCTCCACGCCTACCTGCAGCGCGTCCTCGGCGAACTGGCGCCCCGGTACCGGCCGGGCGACGTGTTCGCCGGGACGCTCGCCGGCTCCCTGGAGTGCCTCGACTCCGGGATCACGACGCTGGTCGACTGGTCGCACATCCAGCTCAGCGAAGGCCACACCGAGGCGAACATCGCGGCGCTGCGGGCGTCCGGCATCAGGGCGGTGTTCGGGTACTGCTACGGCGGCGACGGCGGCCTCGACGCGCTCGCCGCCGAGACCGGCCGCGTCCACCGCGAGCACTTCGGGTCCGGCGGCCCGGTCACGATGGCGATGGCGGCGCTCGGCCCCGAGATCGCGGGCGACGAGCGCGCCCTCGCCGAGTGGCGGACGGCCCGCGACCTCGGGCTGCCGGTCACCGCGCACCTGGGCGGCCACGGCCCCGAGAGCGCCGCGCGCGGCCTGGCGTTCCTCGACGCCCACGGGCTGATGGGCCACCCGGCCATGTACGTGCACGCCAACTTCTACACCGACGAGGAGCTGAAGCGGATCGCCGGAAGCGGCGGGACGGTGTCCGCCGCCCCCGCCATCGAGGCGGCGCTGGACATCGGCGCCCCGCCCACCGGACGCGCCCGCGCCGCGGGCGTCCCGACCGGGCTCGGCGCCGACACGGTCGTCTCCGGTCCCGGCGACATGTTCAGCATCATGCGCGCCGCCTACGTCCTCGAACGGGGGCGCCCGGACGGCGCCGGCCTCGGCTTCACCACCGCAGACGCCCTGCGGACGGCCACGATCGAGGGCGCCGAGGTCGCGGGGCTCGCGGACGTCACCGGATCGCTGACCCCCGGCAAGCAGGCCGACCTGCTCGTCCTGCGCACCGACACCTTCGGCCTCGCGGCGGCGCACGACCCCGTCGCGGCCGTGGTCCTGTCGGCGGACACGCGCAACGTCGACACCGTCCTGGTCGGCGGACGCGTGGTCAAGCGCGGGGGAGTGCTGGTCGGCTACGACGTCCCCGCCCTCCTGGCGTCCCTGGCCGACTCCGCCGCGCACGTGACCGCTGCCTGAACCCGGGAGAATCGTCGGCCGCGCGTGGCATGCTGATCGGCGTGGAGTCCGAGATAACGATCCGCGTCGCCGACGAGCTGCTGATGTTCCTGCCCGCCACCCGGCGGGAGTCCCCGGCGCGGGTCCCCTGCGACGGGACCTCGACGCTGGGGCACCTCGTGGAGTCGCTGGGCGTCCCCCTGCCCGAGGCGGGCCCGATGACCGCCGACGGCGAGCCCGCCGGCCCCGCCACCCGCCCCGGAGCCGGGGCCGAGGTCCGCGTGGCCGCGGTCCCGCGCCCCCAGCCCGTGCCGCTGGACCCGGGCCAGGTCGCCCCGCGCTTCCTCCTGGACGTGCACCTCGGCACGCTGGCCCGGCGCATGCGCCTGCTCGGCCTCGACACCGCCTACCACAACGACATGGACGACCCGGCGCTCGTCGTCCAGGCCAACGAGGAGCGCCGCGTCCTGCTCACGCAGGACCGCGGCCTCCTGCGCCGCCGCGCGCTGTGGTTCGGCGCCTACGTCCGCGGCTCGCGCCCCGACGACCAGCTCCGCGACCTGCTCGACCGCTTCGCGCCCGTCCTGCGCCCGTGGACGCGCTGCACCGCCTGCAACGGCGAGCTCGTCCCGGTCGACAAGCAGGAGATCGAGCGCGAGCTGCGGGCGGGCACGCGCCGCAGCTACGACGTGTACGGCCGCTGCGCGGTCTGCGGGCAGGTCTACTGGCGCGGGGCGCACGGCGACCACCTGGAGGAGATCGTCCGCGACGCGACGCGGCTGGTCGACTCCCTCAGGCGGAACGGAACCGGACGGACCGGCGCCGCGGTCTGATCACGAACACGGAGAGGAGCTGGTCGCGATCGATCTCGTGGTGGTGGGGGCGGCGATCCTCGCGGAGGGGCGGCTGCTGGCCGCCCAGCGCGCCGAGCCGCCGCACATGGCGGGCGGCTGGGAGCTTCCCGGCGGCAAGGTCGACCCCGGAGAGTCGGACGAGGACGCCCTGGTGCGCGAGTGCCACGAGGAACTCGCCGTGAAAGTCCGCCTGGGCCGCCGAGTGGGCGGCGACTGGCGCCTCAGCGAACGCGCCGTCCTCCGCGTCTGGACGGCCGAGCTAGCGGAAGGCGAGCCGCAAGCCCTGGAGCACCTGGAACTCCGCTGGCTGGCACCCTCAGAGCTCCACGACGTCGACTGGCTCCCCGGCGACCGCCCGGTAGTAGACCTCCTGGCCACCGAAGGCCTCACCTAGCCAACCCGGGCTCGGGCCACCGTCCCCAGCGACCAGCTCGGAGCGAAGCGCAGAGCGTGCCGACCTCCGACGATCGCCCGCACTGCCCCCGACGGAGGCCCTCAGAAAGCGACGGTGGACCGCCGGAGTGTCCACGCACTCGCGGGCCCCTGCGCAGCACCTACTGCCGCGCCGCCCAAGCCCGCCCGCACGCCCGCAGCAACGACGTGGGAAGCGCCTCTAGCCGACGGCAGAAGCCCTCCACTGCGACAACCTCAGCCATCACAGCAACCCCGCAACGTCCTGAGGGCACGAGGAGGAAGCACGTCGATACGACGACAGAACCGTCCAGTGCGACAACCTCAGCCCCCGCCGCAACCCCGCCGCGACCTCAAGGTTGCGATCGCGTCCGAAGGCAGGTTCGAGCTTGCGAGAACCTGATCGCGCAGCGAGCCGCCAGGCGAGACGGAGCGATGCCAGCGATCGCCCCGCTTTTTTCGACGATGGAGGGCCGCCAGGCCCGAAGGAGGAGAAAGAAGCTAAGAAATACGGTTCGCGCCTGCGAAGTCGGAGCGGTCGGAGAGCTTGGAGATCTTGACCACGTCGCCGGTCTGGGGGGCGTGGAGGTACTTGCCGTCACTCAGGTAGATGCCCATGTGGTGCAGGTTGCTGCCGAAGTACACCAGGTCGCCGGAGCGGAGGGCGCCGCGGGAGACCTTCGTTCCCATGGCGAACAGGTCGCCGGTGTAGTGCGGGAGGCCGGGCTTGCCGACCTGGGCGTAGGCCCAGACGACGAGGCCTGAGCAGTCGAAGCTGCTCGGTCCGGCGGCGGCCCACACGTACGGGGAGCCGAGCTTGGTGAGCGCCTTGCGGGCCATCTTGGCGGGCAGGTCGGAGCCCTTCACGGTGGCGCTGAGGCCGGTGCGCGGGTCGCTCGCGTGGGTGGTGGTCAGCTTGTCGAGGCGCTTCATCACCTCGGAGACCTTGGCCTTGGCGGCCTCGCGCGCCTGCTTGGCGTCGTCCCAGGCCTTCTTGACCTGGGCGGTCTTCGCCTTGGCGGTGCGCTCCGCGGCGTCGGCCTGGTCGATCTGCTTCTTCAGGGCGAGGACGGCGGTGGCCTGGCTCTGCGCCAGGTAGGCGCGGTCGGACAGCCCCTCGGCGGAGGCGCCGGAGCCGAAGAGGACGTCGGGGCCGCCGGCCATGTAGTTCGCGGCGGCCAGGCTGCCGAGCTTCTGGCGGGCGGGCTCGGCGAGGGCGCGCAGCCGCTCGGCCTCCCGGGTGGCGTCCCGCTCGGCCTTGCGGGCCTTGTTGAACTCGACGCGGGCCTTGTTGAACTTCTCCGTGAGGATCTCGGCCTCTTCGTTGAGCGCGTCGAGGCTCTTGCGCAGGCCCTTCTCCGTCGTCGGCGTGGGGCTCGGCGCCGAGGGCGCGGAGGCTGGCCGGAACGGCTGGGCGGCGTGGGCGAGGTCCGGCGCGGTGGCGCCGAGGCCGATCAGGAGCAGGGTGGCGGTGGCGGTGGGCAGAACGCGACGCCGCCGGGGGGAATCCGGAGCCAAGCCGGTGTTCTCCTCTCCTCGTACGCCTACCGGGTTAGCTGACGGGTTCGGGCCAGGAGTCGCCCTACGACGAGCGTCGATTCACCCCGAGGGTGGTGGGTCCCCGGTTCTCCCGCGGGAGATTCGGCGTTCCGGCCGCAGTCCCCTGGGGGCGGGACTCCGGACGACCGGATCTCGGGCAGATTACAAAGGATGCGCAAAGTTGGCCAATCGAGGTCCGTGTGAGCGGTGGGGCGAACGACTCGGAGTGGGTGGTACGCACGGCCAAGTAGAATGGGTACGGCCGCACGTCTGCGGCGACTCCCGAACTCTCACGCAAGGCGAACCCGCATGCCCATCTCCACGCGCGACGACCTCCGTAACGTCGCGATCGTCGCCCACGTCGACCATGGCAAGACGACGCTGGTCGACGCCATGCTCTGGCAGTCCGGGGCCTTCCGCGAGAACCAGGACGTCGACGACCGCGTGCTCGACTCCAACGACCTGGAGCGCGAGAAGGGGATCACGATCCTCGCGAAGAACACCGCGGTCCTGCACAACGGTCTGACGATCAACATCATCGACACCCCGGGGCACGCCGACTTCGGCGGCGAGGTCGAGCGCGGCCTGTCCATGGTGGACGGCGTCGTCCTGCTGGTCGACGCCAGCGAGGGCCCGCTCCCGCAGACCCGCTTCGTGCTGCGCAAGGCGCTCGCCGCGCGGCTGCCGGTGATCCTGGTCGTGAACAAGACCGACCGCCCCGACGCGCGCATCGACGAGGTCGTGGACGAGACCTACGAGCTGTTCATGGACCTCGACGCCGACGAGGAGCAGATCGACTTCCCGATCGTGTACGCGTCCGGCCGCGCCGGGCGGGCCTCGCTCGACAAGCCCGCCGACGGCGCCATGCCCGGCAGCGACGACCTGGAGCCGCTGTTCAAGGTCATCACCGAGACGATCCCCGCGCCGTCCTACGACCCCGACGCGCCGCTCCAGGCGCACGTGACGAACCTGGACGCGTCCAGCTACCTCGGCCGGATCGCGCTGTGCCGGGTGCACGCCGGCACGATCAAGAAGGGCCAGCAGGTCGCCTGGTGCCGGCATGACGGCAGCGTCGACCGGGTGAAGATCACCGAGCTGATGATGACGGAGGCGCTCACCCGCAAGCCCGCGGACGAGGCCGGGCCCGGCGACATCATCGCCATCGCCGGCATCCCCGACATCATGATCGGCGACACCATCGCCGACCCGGACGACCCGCGCCCGCTGCCGCTGATCACGGTGGACGAGCCCGCGATCTCCATGACGATCGGCACCAACACCGGGCCGATGGCGGGCCGCGAGAAGGGCACCAAGGTCACCGCCCGGATGGTCAAGGACCGGCTCGACCGCGAGCTCGTCGGCAACGTGTCGATCCGGGTGCTGCCGACCGAGCGCCCCGACGCCTGGGAGGTGCAGGGCCGCGGAGAGCTGGCCCTGGCGATCCTGGTCGAGAACATGCGCCGCGAGGGTTACGAGCTGACCGTCGGCAAGCCGCAGGTCGTCACGCGTGAGATCGACGGCAAGAAGCACGAGCCGGTCGAGCGGCTCACCGTCGACATCCCCGAGGAGCACCTCGGCGCCGTCACGCAGCTGATGGCGGTCCGCAAGGGCCGCATGGAGCACATGACCAACCACGGGACGGGCTGGATCCGGATGGAGTTCCTCGTCCCGGCCCGCGGCCTGATCGGGTTCCGCACCGAGTTCATGACCGAGACGCGCGGCACCGGCATGGCGCACCACGTCTTCGAGGACTACGAGCCCTGGTTCGGCGAGCTGCGCACCCGTCCGTCCGGCTCGCTCGTGGCCGACCGGGCCGGCGCCGCCACCGCCTACGCGATCACGAACCTCCAGGAGCGCGGGACGTTCTTCGTCGGCCCGACCACCGAGGTGTACGAGGGCATGATCGTCGGGGAGAACTCCCGCGCCGACGACATGGACGTCAACATCACCAAGGAGAAGAAGCTCACGAACATGCGGTCGTCCACCGGCGACGAGCTGGAGCGGCTCACCCCGCCCCGCGTCCTGTCGCTGGAGGAGGCCCTGGAGTTCTGCCGCGAGGACGAGTGCGTCGAGGTCACCCCGACCGCCGTCCGCATCCGCAAGGTGGTGCTGGACGCCAAGGAGCGCGAGCGCACGCGGGCCCGCACCAAGCGCGCCGGCTGAGCACCGAAGCCGAAAGGGGCGGCCCCGCGGTTCCGAGAACCGCGGGGCCGCCCCTTTCGTACGTGCCGCTCAGCTCAGCTGGACGGTGCCCGTGACGTCGGCGGCCAGGCGGAGCTGGTCGCCGTCGCGGAGCGGGGCGTCCACGCCGCGGGGGAGCCGCTCGCCGTTGACGAACGTCCCGTTGGTGGAGCCTTCGTCGCGCACCCAGGCCGTCCCGGACGGGTCGAGCCACACCGTCGAGTGGCGCCGCGACACGTTGTCGTACTGCGTGAACGTGGCCGCCACCGGCGACTGGCCCGCGTCCCGGCCGAGCACCAGGTGCTGGCCGACCGAGACCTTGAGCTCGCCCGTGGGGAACTGGACGCGCAGGACGGGCGTGCCCTTCTGCGGCAGCGGGCGCAGGCACGAGTCGCACTGCGCGGCGCCCGGGTTGGTCAGCACCGCCTCGCAGTACGGGCACATGAACGCCGTGCTGTCGGGTGCGGACGCCCGCTGCTGGCCCTGGTTGTGCTCGTGCGGCAGCAGCGTCGCCTCGCGGCCGTGCGGCAGTTGCGGCGACTGGCCTCCGTGCTGCGGCTGACCCCCGTGCGGAGGCTGGCCTCCGTGCTGAGGCTGCCCGTACTGGGGCTGCCCGTGCTGAGGCTGCCCGTGCTGAGGCTGCCCGTACTGGTGATCGGCCGGACCGGGCTGCGGTGCGCCGTACTGGTCCTGCGGTGCGCCGTACTGGTCCTGTGGGGCGCCGTACTGCTGCTGCGGCTGGTACTGGTCCTGCGGCTGCGGCGCGCCCCACTGGTCCTGGGGCTGCTGCGGCGCGCCCCACGGGTCAGCGGGGGGCTGCTGCTGTTGCGGCTGCCCGTACTGCTGCTGGCCGTGCTGGGGCTGGCCCTGCTGCGGCTGCCCGTACTGGGGCTGCCCCTGCTGGCCCTGACCGTGCTGCCCCTGACCGTGCTGGTCATGGGACTGCTGGGGCATGGGCGGACCCCATGCGTCCGGCTGCTGCTGCTGCGGCTGTGGCGCGCCCCATTGGTCCTGGGGCTGCTGCGGCGCGCCCCACGGGTCAGCGGGGGGCTGCTGCTGTTGCGGCTGCCCGTACTGCTGCTGGCCGTGCTGGGGCTGGCCGTACTGCGGCTGCCCGTGCTGGGGCTGGCCGTGCTGGCCCTGCCCGTGCTGAGGCTGCCCGTACTGGTGGTCGGCCGGGCCAGGCTGCGGGGCGCCGTACTGCTGGCCCCCCTGCTGCGGCCCCGGCGGCGGGGGTATCCGCTGCGGTTCGTACCCGCCCGGGCCCTGCTGGTGAGCGCCGCCACCGGCGCGCGCCAGGTTGGCCCCGCAGCTCATGCAGAGCAGATCGCCCGGCTGGAACGGTTCGTCGCAGACCGGACAGTTCAAGGTCGCCATGACACATCCCCCGAGCGCACCCCGGCGCGGTCGAGCCGCGACGTGAGGTGCTCCATGTCACCTCTTCGCGGGATCCCGATGTAGTACACCCGCTTTCCCTCCGGCCCTTCGTCCACGGACACCTGTACTCGGGGCCCTCTTCCTTCAGTGTCACCAATCGCTTCAGTGTCACCGACGCCGGCCACTGCCCCGTACCGCTCGCGTCCCAGAGGGGACACCGGCACGACGCGCTGGTTGGCCGACCCCCTCCAGAGTAGGGAGCCGTCCCCGGGGTGTCGCCCCCCAGGGTTGAGCCGGTCGACGTACGGCCCCGTGACCACGGCGTCACACATGTCCACGATCTCGCGCGTCACAGCGGCGCGCGAGAGCCGAGAGTAGACATATCCGCTGTAAACCAATATGTCCAACGCAATCGTCTCACGGTCGCGGGTCTCCCGCCACGCGCGGATCCCCCGCACCAGGGCCGCCAGCGCGGCCGGCTGCTGGAAGGGTTCGCCGCCCGAGATGGTCACCCCATCGACCGGTTCGGGAAGGGACGCGAGCCATCCTAGGACCGCTTCGACGGGGATGGCCCGGCCCGGGTCGGCGTCCCACGTGTCGCGGGAGAGGCAGCCGTTGCAGTGCAGCGTGCAGCCCTGCGTCCAGATGCCGGCCCGCGTCCCGGGACCGAGTGTGGTCACCGGGTAGTGCGCCTTGGCGAGCAGGAGAGTCTCGCCGGCGCCGTCTCCGGCCCCGGGGGGACGGCCCGCGCTCACTGGAGGTCCAGGTGCACGATGCTGCCCTCGCGCCGGATCCCCGTGACGGTGACCTTCTCGTCCGGGACGAGCTCCCGGTCGAAGAGCGCGCGCGCCAGCGGGTTGACGAAGTGCGACTCCAGCGCCATGCCGATGCCGCGCCCGCCCTTGGCGAGCTCCTCCGTGCACCACTCGCGGAGCGTCTGGAGCGCGTCCCCCTTCACGGCGAGGACGAGCCGGTGCTCCTCGGTCACCCGCCGGCAGATGTTCGCGAACTGCAGGTCGAAGATCTTGTGCGCGGCCTCGCCGGAGATGAAGTCGAACACCACGATGTTGTCGCCGAACCGGTTCAGCAGCTCCGGCCGGTTCAGCACCGCCGTGAAGTGGTCGGCGACGGCGCCCTTGATGCGCTGCTCGACCTGCTCGTAGGACATCCCGGGTGTGATGTTCTGCACACGGTCCGGGGCCCCGTACGCGGCCCCGTCGCGGGTCGTGAGGTCGCGTCCCGGCACGAACATCCCGAGGTTGGAGGTGAAGATGAGGATCGACTCGGAGAAGTGCACGGTGTTGCCGCGCCCGTCGGTGAGCCGCCCGTCCTCCAGGATCTGCAGGAACTTGTCCAGGATCCGCGGGTGCGCCTTCTCGATCTCGTCGAAGAGGATCACCCGGAACGGGTCCTCCCGGACGGCGTTGGTGAGCTCGCCGCCGGCCTCGTGCCCCACGTACCCGGGCGGCGACCCGATCAGCCGGTCGCCGGAGCCCTCGCCGGAGAACTCGCTCATGTCGAAGCGCAGGTAGGCCGACTCGTCGCCGAACACCAGCTCGGTGATGGCCTTGGCCAGCTCCGTCTTGCCGGTGCCGGTCGGTCCCGCGAAGAACAGCACCCCGCGCGGGCGGCTCCCGGACCTGGTCGCCTGCGCGCCCGACAGCCCGAGCACCGCCCGCTTGAGGATGTCCAGCGTCTTCGTGACCGCCTGCGGCTGCCCGATCACCCGCTCGGGGACGCGCTTCTCGCCCTCCAGCACCCGGCGCCGCAGGTGCCCGCGGCTCCACGGGTTGTCGAGCACGCCCAGCTTGTAGGTGCGGACCGCGTCCGGCAGGTCGGCGAGGTCGACGTTGCGCTCCTTCGCCAGCCGGGTCACCTCGATCATCGACTGGAGCGTCAGCCCGTCCGCCTGCTCGGCGAACGCGTCGCACGCCGCGGCCGCCACCTCGTCCGACCCGACGTCGCTCACCCCGAACGCGCGGGCCAGCAGCCGCGCCGTCTCCTGCCGGTCGCCGAGGTGCGGGCGCGGGATGGTGATCTCGCGGATGTTCTCGTTGTCGGCCGTCAGCCACGGCGGCAGGTCGCCCGGCCGCTCCACCAGCCAGACGACCGGGTTGTAGAGCGGCTTCGGCCGCGCCCCCGTCACCCGGACGGGACGCGCGCTGCGCGACAGCTTCGCGCAGAACCGGAAGAAGTCGCGCTCGGCCGGCTCCAGGTCGGTCGGGGTCCGGGCGATGCGCGACGCCGAGTCGATCACGAAGGCGGCGCGGACGTTCTCCTGCGGCCGGGCGACCGCGGCCAGATGCCGCGTCAGCCCCTCCAGCGAGGGCTTCTCGTCCGCCTTGACCTTGCCGAGCAGCGACTCCGCCGCCGCCGCGGCCTCGTCCCCGGACGGCTCGTTCGGGCCGGGAACGATCTGCAGCCCGTCCACCGGGTCGTAGACGGCCATGAAGGCCGCGCCGCTGGAGCGCAGCGTCTCCCACAGCAGGGCCCGCAGGGGCAGCAGCACCGCCGGGCCGCCGTCCGGCGACGGCGCGAGGAAGCTGTCGTGGAGGTTGCCCGACAGGACGTACTGGGAGTGCACCGAGAGGGTCGCGTCCAGCTCCCGGATGAACGGCGGCCAACCCAGCAACCGCCCCCCGAGGGTCGGCGAATCAATGCTCATCTAGTCACTCCACTCCGTCCGAGCGCCCCCTGCACACCTCACTTGTGACGCTCGCGGGAGCGTTCGCGTTGGGCGGCACGGCCCCTAGTCTGCCGTGCCTCCGCCGAAACGGGCAGCTCACGGACCCCGGGCTCCAGCCGCCACGCGACGTCCGAGCGGATCCCCTCGCCGGCCAGTCGCTCGCGCGCCGCCTCGAACGCCTCGCACCACTCCCGTTCCCGCTCGACGTCCACCCGGCGGTCGTCCTCGCTCTCGGCGGGCCGCTCGCGCACCATCGAGGCGCGCACGTGCGCGGCGTCGTCCACGCGCATCCGGACGCTGTGGTCGGGCCAGGCGCCCTTGGTCAGCGTCACGGTGCCGTCCTCGGCCGTCAGCGTCTCGAACCCGGCCTGGACCTCGTACCCCATGTCCTCGAACGCGGCCGTGATCGAGTCGAGGACGTACCGGCGCTCGGCCTCGGCCTGCTCGGCGGCGTCGCGCTCGGCCGCCAGCCGCCGCTCCTCGTCCCGCCGCTCCCGGGTGCGGCGGTTGGCCTCCTGGATCCGCAGGCGCACCTCGTTCAGCACGCCCTCCGCGTCGGCCGGCGTCGCGACGCCGGCCAGCATCCGCGCCGCCTCGGCGACCGCCCGCCGCTCCGCCTCTTCGGCGTCGGGCAGCAGCCGCGCCATGATCCGTTCAAGGTGCTCGCGCACGTCGCCGGCCCGCGGCGGCGGCGACCCGTCCCGTACGCCGGCCGCCAGCCCCTCGGCGGGGACGTCGAAGATCTGCGCGCCGACCTGGGCGGCGAGATGCTCGGAGAGGCGCCGTTCGGCCTCGTCCAGGACGGGATCGGTCGCCGCGCACCAGGCGGTCAGCTCGGCGGCGGACCGCTCGGCCGGGTCGAGCGGGCCGGGCAGCGGCACGTCCGCTCCGATCTTCGCGCGGGTCTCGGCGAGCGCGGCGATGCGCGCGTTGCGCTCCACCGTCTCGCGCAGCGCCCGCTCGTGCGTGCGGACCTCAGCGAGCGCCGCGGCCGGCATGCCCCGCCTCTTCCGCGAGTCCCCCCTGAACTCGATCTGGGAGGGCTCCGGCAACGTCGCGGCGCTCG
>NZ_JBFARL010000195.1:0-14273 GCF_040674655.1 Actinomadura sp. NPDC049753
CAGTCGGCGATCTGGATCTTCGGCGGCATCGCGGGGGGGGTGCGCGGCCGGCGGGCGCGCGGGGGGCCCGGAGGCGACCCGCGACCGGTTGGAGGCGGAGGCCGCCGCGATCCGGGCGAGCGCCCTCGCCGGGCAGATCGTCGACGCCCGGGCCCGGCGGATCGCCGCCATCGCCGACGCCCGCGCGTTCGGCGACGTCCGCCTGCTGGCGCAGATCATCGTCGCCTTCGACGTCCCCACGCTGTGGACGAGCCGCGAGTACGGGACCCTCGACCTCACCGTCGTGGAGGCCACCGACGAGGCGCTGGCGAGCCTCCCCGAGACCGAGCCGGAGTCGCGGGTCAGGCTGCTGACCACGCTGGCGATCGAGTCGGAGGGCGAGCAGCACGACCGGGGCGCCGCGGCCGCCGCGGAGGCGCTGCGCCTGGCCCGCGCGCTGGGCACGCCCGAGCTGATCGCCCTCGCCCTCAACGGCGCCTACATCAACGCCTACCGGAACGCGGAGGGGCTCACCGAGCGGCGCCGGTACGCGTCCGAGCTGCTCGACCTCGCCGTCGAGCACGACCTCGGCACCTACCGCGTCCTCGCGCACCTGCAACTCCAGCAGACGAGCGTCGCCGCGCTCGACCTGCCCGCCGCGCACCGGCACCGCGCGGAGGGGCGCCGGCTCGCCGAGCAGTACGGGCTGCCGCTGCTGGCCCGCATCGCGGACTGGTACACGGCCCTGGTGCGCGCCTTCGCCGCGCGCCCGGAGGAGGCGGAACGCGCGTTCGCCGAGGTCGGCGGCTCCATCGGCCGGACCCGGATCTGGTTCAGCGAGCGCGGCATGGCGCTCCTCGGCCCGTTCTGCCTGCGGCTCGTCCAGGGGCGGGCCGAGGAGGCGATGGAGGAGGCCGCCTGGCTGCACGAGCAGTGGAGGCACGTCGCCGCGACCGCCGACATCTACGCGCTCACCCTGGCCTCCGCGGGCCGCACCGCCGAGGCCCGCCGGGTGGTGGCGGGCGCCGGGCCCGTGCGGCTCGACTACTTCTTCGACCTGACCATGGCGGTCCGCGGCCTGCGCGCCGTCGCCCTGGACGACCGCCCCCTGGCCGAGGAGGCCTACGCGGCGCTGCTGCCCTACGAGGGCCACTTCTCCGGCGGCGCCACCGCCGTCGCGACGGTCGGCCCGGTCGCGCAGGTCCTCGGCGACCTCGCCCGCTTCCTGGACCGGCCAGCCGAGGTCGCCGCCGCCCACTACCGCACGGCGGCCGAGGTCGCGGACCGGCTCGAAGCCCCCTTCTGGGCGGAGAAGGCCACCGCCTCCCTCACGGCCCTGGGCACAGCGGCGTGACCCCGCCCCCCTCCAACCCGACTAAACTGGCGGGCGCATCTACGGCCGCGGAAGGCAAGGTCGCCGATGCCGGCGATGGAGGGTCGCAAGGCCCGAACAAGGAGAAAAGGCCATAAGCGCACCCGTCCCCATGGACGCACTGACCCCGGCCCCTGCCGCAACCACGCAACAACCTCAATGGTTGCGATCGCGTCCGAAGGCAGGTTCGAGCGTGCGAGAACCTGATCGCGCAGCGAGCCGCCAAGGCGAGACGAAGCGATGCCAGCGATCGCCCGCGGTGCTCGACGATGGAGGGCCGCAAGGCCCGAAGGAGGAGAGCGCTGCAATGAGCACAGCGAGACGGAGCGATGCCAGCGATCGCTCGCTTTTCTCGACGATGGAGGGCCGCAAGGCCCGAAGGAGGAGAGAAAGGCCATGAACAGCGGTTTCGCTTGCTTCATCGGGCGGCCCAATGTGGGCAAGTCGACGTTGATGAACGCGCTGGTGGGGACGAAGGTGGCGATCACCAGCAGCCGTCCGCAGACGACGCGGCGGACCATCCGGGGGATCGTGCACCGTCCTGACGCGCAGCTCGTGGTGGTCGACACCCCCGGCCTGCACAAGCCCCGGACGCTTCTCGGGGAGCGGCTCGACAGCCTCGTGCGGTCCACGCTGACCGAGGTGGACGTGATCGGGTTCTGCGTGCCGGCCGACCAGCCGGTCGGGCCCGGCGACAAGTACATCGCCAGGGAACTGGCGGGGGTGAAGAAGACGCCCGTGGTCGCGATCGTCACGAAGACCGACCTCGCCGCGCCCGAGCAGGTCGCCGAGCAGCTCCTCGCGGTCGGGCGGCTCGGGGAGTTCGCCGACATCGTGCCGTGCTCCGCCGAGAGCGGCTTCCAGGTCGGCCTCGTCGGCGACCTGCTGATCTCCCGTCTGCCGGAGGGGATGCCGCTCTACCCCGAGGGCGATCTCACCGACGAGCCCGAGCAGGTCCTCGTCGGCGAGCTGATCCGCGAGGCGGCGCTGGAGGGCGTCCGGGACGAGCTGCCCCACTCGATCGCCGTCGTCGTGGACGAGATGGCGCCCCGCGAGGGACGCGACGACCTCGTCGACGTCTACGCGCACCTGTTCGTCGAGCGGTCCAGCCAGAAGGGGATCATCATCGGGCACAAGGGCTCGCGGCTGCGGGAGGTCGGCGCGGCGGCGCGCCGGCAGATCGAGGCGCTGCTCGGCACGAAGGTGTTCCTCGACCTGCGCGTCAGCGTCCTCAAGGACTGGCAGCGCGACCCCAAGCAGCTCCGCAGGCTCGGCTTCTACGACTGACCGGCGTCCTCCGGGTCCTGCTCGGAGGCCCGGGGCGTTCCGCCGGGCTCCTTCTTCGGGGCGTCCTCGGGGGCCGGTGGGTGCTCGTGCAGTGGGTCTTCGTGCGCTGGGTCCTCGTGTGGTGGGTCCTCGGGCGGGGGGCCCTGGCGGCCCCATGCCCGGTCCTCCGACGGCCAGGCCGCGTACTCGCCGGTCGGGGACTGCTCCGGGTACTGCGGGCCGGTGTACGGGGGGCCGGTGTACTGCTGGTCGACGTACTGCTGGTCGGTGGAGAGGTGCTGCGGGTGGTCGCCGTCCGGTTGCCGCTGCGACTTCGCGACCTTGTCGCTGACCGGGCGGGCGAGGCTGAAGCCGACCACGAGCAGGGCCGCGACGACCGCGAGGTACCAGCCGAACCGGACGGTGATCTGGTAGCCGAGGTCCAGGCCGGTCCGGGGCAGGTCGTCGCGGACGTGGCCGAGCCGCAGCACGAAGATCCCGCACACCAGCAGGGCGAGCATGCCGGGGACCGCGGCGAGCGCGCCGATCCGGGCGTCGCGCCCGATCAGGTCCCAGGCGGCCAGCGCGATCGCGATCACGGCGAGGACCGGGACGGCGAGGACGATGTCGTCGGCGTCGATCCCCGCGACGCTGCCGAGGTCGCGGCTCAGCGAGCGGCCGAACAGGTCGACGACGACCTCGGCGCGCGCCCACGGCAGGAACGCCGACACCAGCAGGAGCGACGCGGCGGCGATCAGGGCGAGGACCCAGGCGGCGCCGCCGGTCCGGGGGGAGGCGGCGGGCGGTGAGGGGACGGTCCCGGCCTGGCCGTCGTGCTGCGGCGGGTAGCCGTCGACGGGCGGCAGGAAGGACGGGCGCGACCGCGCGCGTCCCGCGTCGGATCCCAGGTCACCGGTCATGAACCCAGCGTAAACGCACGGCGGGCATTGTCCGGGAGGGCCACCCGGGGCGCCCGCGGGTCGGTAGGTTGGGGCGAAGTCCGTTATGGGAGGAGAGCGCCGGTGTTGCTCGTTTTTGGCCTGACGGCGGTGTTCCGTACGGTCAGCGAGGGGACGTTCCACTGCCCGCGGTGCGGTGGCGACCGCGCCTACCGCAGGCGCGCCGGACGCCGCTGGTTCTCGGTCTTCTTCGTGCCGATGGTGCCGCTGTGGCGCCTCGGGCAGGCCGTGGAGTGCCGCACCTGCCGCGCCCGCCTCCCCGTGTCGGCCCTGCGGGCGCCGACCGCGCAGCAGATGGCCGAGGCCCTGGCCGCCGGGATGCGGGCCGCCGCGGCCCTGGTGCTGCGCTCGGGCGACCCGGCCGACGCCGCGGCCCGCGCCCGCGCGGTCGCGACGGTCGCCGGGTACGGCGAGCCCGACTACGACGCGGACGCCGTGGACACCGATCTGGCGCTGCGCCGGACGTTCCTCGAGCAGGAGGTCGTCCAGGCCGGGGCGTACCTCGCCGTCGAGGCCAAGGAGTGGTTCCTCGCGCAGGCCGTCCGGATCGGGCTGGCGGACGGCCCGCTCGGCGAGGGGGAGCGGCTCGCCCTGCACGGCATCGCCGACCTGCTCGGCATGTCCCGCGCCTACGCGCTCGGCGTCATCGTGACGACGGAGGGGGCGGCGCGCTGACATGGACGCCGCCGCCGGTCCCGCACCCGCGGGTAGGGCGCTGGTCCGGCCGCCGGGCCCGCGTCTCGCCGAGGGCCTCGTCACCCATGCCGCCCGCCGCCCGGTGGACGTGGAGCTCGCCGCGCGCCAGCACGCGGCGTACGTCGCGGCGCTGCGGGCGGCGGGATGGAGCGTCCGCGCCGTCGCGCCCGCCGACGACCTGCCCGACGCCGTGTTCGTCGAGGACGCCCTGGTCGTGTGCGGCGACGTGGCCGTCCTCTGCCGGTCCGGGGCGCCGAGCCGCCGCGGCGAGGCCGCCGGCGCGGAGCGGGCCGCGCGCGACCTCGGCCTGCGCGTCGAGCGGATCGAGGAGCCGGGGACGCTGGACGGCGGGGACGTCCTGGACGTCGGCGGCACCGTCTACGTGGGACGCGGCGCCCGGACGAACGAGGAGGGCATCTGCCAGCTGGCGCGCCTGCTGGGCGGCCGGAGGGTCGTCCCGGTGGACGTCCGCGGCTGCCTGCACCTGAAGTCGGCGATGACCGCCCTGCCGGACGGCGGCCTCATCGGCGTCCCGGAGATGGTGGACACCGCGGTGCTGCCGTGCCTGCGGGTCGCCCCGGAGCCGGAGGGCGCCCACGTGGTGGTGCTCGGGCCCGACCACGTCCTCATGGCGGCCTCCGCCCCGCGCACGGTCGCCCGGCTGGCGGCCGACGGGCTGCGCGTCACGAGCGTCGACATCAGCGAGTTCGAGGCGCTCGACGGCTGCGTGACCTGCCTCTCCGTGCTAGTCCCCGGACCGGGGCCGGGGCCACGGGACGGGCACGACGTCTCAACATCCGGACGCCGGTTTCCGTAACGCGGATGGCATCTGTTAACTTGGCGGACGTGTTGCGTGAGCTGCTCCTCCTTAGCGGCCGCAGCGGGGCCCCGTAACCAGGCCGGCTCCCTCGCTGCGGGGCTTCGCCGTGGACGTCGGCCGTGAGGTTCGAGCAGAGAGAACTCAACGGATGTATCCGCAACAGCAGACTTCCGGCATGCCCTTCCAGCGCTACAAGCCGTTCGCGCCCGTCAGGCTGCCCGACCGGACCTGGCCCGACCAGGTGATCACCGAGGCTCCCCGGTGGTGCGCGGTCGATCTGCGCGACGGCAACCAGGCGCTGATCGACCCGATGGACTCCCACCGCAAGCTCAGGATGTTCGAGCTGCTGGTGCGGATGGGCTACAAGGAGATCGAGGTCGGGTTCCCGGCGGCCAGCCAGACCGACTTCGACTTCGTCCGGCAGATCATCGAGGAGGACCGGATCCCCGATGACGTCGTCGTCCAGGTGCTGACGCAGGCCCGTCCCGAGCTGATCGAGCGGACCTTCGAGGCGGTGCGCGGCGCCAAGCAGGCCATCGTCCACCTGTACAACTCGACCAGCACGCTGCAGCGCCGCGTGGTGTTCGGGCAGGACAGGGACGGCATCACCGCGATCGCGGTGGAGGGCGCGAAGCTGTGCGCCAAGCTCGCCGAGGACATGGGCGACACCGAGATCTACTTCCAGTACTCGCCCGAGTCGTTCACCGGCACGGAGCTGGAGTACGCCGTGGAGGTCTGCAACGCCGTCAACGACGTGTGGCGGCCGACGCCGGACCGGAAGGTCATCGTGAACCTGCCGGCGACGGTGGAGATGGCCACCCCGAACGTCTACGCCGACCAGATCGAGTGGATGAGCCGGAACCTGGCCTACCGCGACTCCGTCATCCTGTCGCTGCACCCCCACAACGACCGCGGGACGGCCGTCGCCGCCGCCGAGCTCGGCTACATGGCGGGCGCCGACCGCATCGAGGGCTGCCTGTTCGGCAACGGCGAGCGCACCGGCAACGTGTGCCTGGTCACCCTCGGCCTGAACCTGTTCACCCAGGGCGTCGACCCGCAGATCGACTTCTCCGACATCGACGAGATCCGCCGCACGGTCGAGTACTGCAACCAGCTGCCCGTGCACGAGCGGCACCCCTACGGCGGCGACCTGGTCTACACCGCGTTCTCCGGCTCCCACCAGGACGCCATCAACAAGGGCTTCGACCACCTGCGCCGCGACGCCGAGGCCGCGGGCGTGCCGGTGGAGCAGTACGGGTGGGAGGTCCCGTACCTGCCGATCGACCCGCACGACGTCGGCCGGACGTACGAGGCCGTGATCCGGGTGAACAGCCAGTCCGGCAAGGGCGGCGTCGCCTACGTCATGAAGACCGAGCACGCGCTGGAGCTGCCGCGCCGCCTCCAGATCGAGTTCTCCCGGGTCGTGCAGGAGCACACCGACAGCGAGGGCGGCGAGGTCACGGCCGAGCGCATGTGGGAGATCTTCGAGGCGGAGTTCCTCGCCAACGGCCCGCGCGCCGGGCTGCTGGCGCACCGCACGACGTCCCGGGTGGACGAGAAGGACGCGCTCAGCTGCGACGTCCGCGTGGACGGCGAGATCCGCGAGATCGAGGGCGTCGGCAACGGCCCCGTCTCGGCGTTCGAGGACGCGCTCACCGCGGTCGGGATCAACGTCCGGGTGCTGGACTACGCCGAGCACGCGATGAGCGCGGGCGGCGACGCGCGCGCCGCCGCCTACGTCGAGTGCGACGTGCGGTTCGGCGACGGCGAGGGCACGACGGTGTGGGGCGTCGGCATCGACGGCAACATCGTCACCGCGTCCCTCAAGGCGATGCTGTCGGCCGTCAACCGGGTGGCCCGCGCGCAGGGGAGCTGAGAGGCCGGCGGTCTCGGGCTCAGGTGCTTCCGGGCCCCTGAACCCGAGACGAAGCGGTCAGATGCGACCGAGGACGTGGTGGACCAGTTCACGAAGGGGCCCGTGGAGCTGGGCCTCACCGACGGTGGTCCGGTCGCCGTCGATGTCGATTTCGTACAGGAACTGGTCAGGGATTCGGCCCGGCGGCGGCACGCTCTTCAGATCGACGCGGCCGACGAGCCTGGACAGCATGGGATCGCTGGCGCTGTCGGACTCGGCGCGCCGCTCGATCCCCGCAAACCCCCCGCTGCGGACGACTGTCACTTTCACTGCGTTTCGTTCGCCTCCAGGGAGACGCCTACCCCCGTCCAGGCCTGATTCACTGCCTCGGTCTCGGCGGCCTCGGCCCCGTACAGCGCGGTGGCGGCCCGGACCGTCGCGGCGGCGAAGCCGGCGAAGTCGACGTCGGCGGCGAGGGAGCCGCCCGTGAGCGTCTCGTACCAGACGCGTCCGGCCTTCTCCCAGGCGTTGCCGCCGATGGCGGTGGCGACGAGGTAGAAGGCGTGGTTGGGGATCCCCGAGTTGATGTGGACGCCGCCGTTGTCGCGGTAGGTCTCGACGTAGTCGTCCATGTGGCCGGGCTGCGGATCCTTGCCGAGCTGCGGGTCGTCATAGGCGGTGCCGGGCGCCTTCATGGAGCGGAGCGCGACGCCGCTGACGCCCGGGGCGAGCAGCCCCTGCCCGATGAGCCAGTCGGCCTGGTCGGCGCCGTGGCCGAGATGCCACTGCTTGACGAGCGAGCCGAACACGTCGGACACGGATTCGTTGAGCGCGCCGGACTGGCCGTAGTACTCCAGGTTCGCCGTGTACTGGGTGACGCCGTGGACGAGCTCGTGCCCGGTGACGTCGAGGGGCGCGGTGAAGTCGGTGAACAGGACGCCGTCGCCGTCGCCGTACACCATCTGCTCGCCGTTCCAGAAGGCGTTGTCGTACCTGTCGCCGTAGTGGACGGTCGAGACCATCGCGAGGCCCGCGCCGTCGATCGAGTCGCGCCGGTACACGGCCTCGAAGAAGTCGAAGGTCGCGCCCAGCCAGTCGTAGGCCCGGTCGGCGGTCGGGTCGCCGGTGGCCGGGGCTCCCTCGGCCCGCACCGTGCGGCCGGGCAGGTCCTCGCGGTGCCCGGCGTCGTTGATCGTCCGGTGGGGGACGAAGTCCTCGGACGGGGAGGGGGCCCCGGCCGCGGCCGTCCGCCGCTCGGCGAACTGGGCGGAGGTGAGCGCCAGCGTACGGCGGGCCCGGCCGCGTATGGCCGGGTCATCGGCATCGCGGGCGATCCGTTCCAGCATGTGCGGTGGCACGATGTGGCATCTCATGCCACAACGCTGCCAGGTGCCCGTGCTTCCGGCCATGACTTTCGGGGGACCGCTACGGCCGAATCCGGTCACGTTGCGTGTTCGGCTTGCGGCGCAGCGGGGTCGCTGGTGTGACTTGTGAAGATCCTGGGGAGATGCCCCCGGCGCACCGAGGCATCGGGCGGCGTGCGTCAGAATGAACGGGTGACCCTGTACCGCGACGAAGGCATCGTCCTGCGCACCCAGAAGCTGGGCGAGGCCGATCGCATCGTCACGGTGCTGACCCGGCGGACCGGCCGGATCCGCGCCGCGGCGAAGGGGGTCCGCAAGACCAGATCCCGGTTCGGCGCGCGGCTGGAGCCGTTCACGCACGTGGACCTGCAGCTGTACGAGCGGCGCTCCCTCGACCTGATCACGCAGGCCGAGACCTTGCGGCCGTACGGGGAGGCGCTGGTCACCGACTACCCCCGCTACACGGCGGGGACGGCGATGCTGGAGACCGCGGAGAAGCTCACCAGCGAGGAGGGCGAGCCCGCGCTGCGGCAGTTCCTGCTGCTGGTCGGCGGGCTGCGCACGCTCGCCGAGCGCACGCACGACCCCCGGCTCGTCCTGGACGCCTACCTGCTGCGCTCGCTGTCGGTCGCCGGCTGGGCGCCCGCGCTCGACGAGTGCTGCCGGTGCGGCAACCGCGGCGGGCTGCGCGGATTCGCCATCGCGGCGGGCGGCGCGGTGTGCGCCGGCTGCCGCCAGCCCGGCGCCGCGACACCGGCGCCGCCGACGTTCGCGCTGATGCTGGCGCTGCTGCGCGGCGACTGGGAGTACGCCGACGGCAGCGAGCAGCGCCACCGGATGGAGACCAGCGGCCTGGTCGCCGCCTACCTGCAGTGGCATCTGGAGCACGGGATCCGTTCCCTGCGCCATGTGGAGCGCGAGACGCGCGACGACGACACCGATAGGGAGAGAGTTTGAGCAGGGCCGTATCGCCGCCGGAACCGCACCGGGACGGCGCCACCCCGCCCCCGATCCCCGCGGACCTGGTGCCGCGGCACATCGCCATCGTCATGGACGGCAACGGCCGCTGGGCCAAGGAGCGCGGCCTGCCGCGCACCGAGGGGCACAAGCGCGGCGAGGACTCGCTCTTCGACGTGATCATGGGCGCGATCGAGCTCGGGGTCCCCTACCTGTCGGCGTACGCGTTCTCCACCGAGAACTGGAAGCGCTCGCCCGACGAGGTGCGCTTCCTCATGGGCTTCAACCGGGACGTGATCCGCCGCCGCCGCGACCAGCTCCACTCGATGGGCGTGCGGGTGCGCTGGGCGGGACGCCGGCCCCGGCTGTGGCGCAGCGTCATCAAGGAGCTGGAGACGGCCGAGGAGATGACGCGCGACAACGACGTCCTCACCCTGCAGTTCTGCGTGAACTACGGGGGCCGCGCCGAGATCGCCGACGCCGCCGCGGCGATCGCCCGTGACGTGCGGGACGGACGGCTCGACCCCGGCAAGATCAACGAGAAGGTCTTCGCCCGCTACCTGGACGAACCCGGCATCCCCGATGTCGACCTGTTCCTGCGCTCCTCCGGAGAGCAGCGCACGTCCAACTTCCTGCTCTGGCAGTCCGCCTACGCCGAGATGGTGTTCCTGGACACCCTCTGGCCGGACTTCGACCGCCGCCACCTCTGGCACGCCTGCGAACTCTACGCATCCCGCGACCGCCGCTACGGCGGAGCTGTGCCTAATGCAGTGGGTGTGGTTCAGGGGCCTGCGGGCGCCTGACTGCGTTTCATAGCGGTGGGGGTGGGGCACCCGCCCCACCCCCACCGCGTGTGATCGCCGGTGCGAGACCACTCTCTCCCAGCCACCGCCGCAACCACGCGACGACCTCAAGGCTCGCGATCGCGTCCGAAGGCAGTTTCGAGCGAAGCAAGAAACTGATCGCGCAGCGAGCCTTCAGGCGAGTCGGAGCGATGCGGCGATCGCACGCAGTGCCCGACGATGGAGGGCCCTCAGGGCCCGAAGGAGGAGGGCACTGCCTTAGATGAGCGCTGCGTCAAGGGTGATCTTGGTGCCGGCCAAGGCCTTGCTGACGGGGCAGCCCTCCTTGGCGGTCTGGGCGGCCTTCTCGAAGTCGGACGCGGACAGGCCGGGGACGCTGGCCCGGACGGTCAGGTGGATGCCGGTGATGCCCTCGCCCGGCTGGAAGGTGACCTCGGCCTTGGTGTCCACCTTCTCCGGCGGGGTGCCGGCGCCGGCGAGGCCGTGCGAGAGCGCCATCGAGTAGCAGGTGGAGTGCGCGGCGGCGATGAGCTCCTCGGGGCTCGTCCGGCCGCCGGGCTCCTCCGACCGCGACGCCCAGGTCACGTCGTAGGTGCCGAGCTTCGAGGAGTCCAGCGAGACGGTCCCCTGGCCGTCCAGGAGAGAGCCTTCCCAATGCGCGTTCGCGGTGCGTGTCGTAGCCATGCTCCGATTCTTCACCATGGCGCGGCGGGCGGATCACCCGAACCGCGGGAACGCCCCGCGCCGGAGGGCCGGTGCGGGGCGTTCCGCCGGGATCGGGGCTAGTTGACGTTCACCGCGGACCAGGCCGCGGCGACGGTGTTGTACTGGGTGCTGCCCGCGCCGTAGAGGTCCTTGGCCGCGTTCAGGGTCGCGGTGCGCGCCCCCGCGTAGTTGGTCGAGGACGTCATGTACGTGGTCAGCGCCCGGTACCAGATCTTCGTGGCGGCGTCACGGCCGATGCCGGTGATCGTGGAGCCGTTGGACGTGGGGCTGTTGTAGGAGACGCCGTTGATCGTCTTCGCGCCGCTGCCCTCGGACAGCAGGTAGTAGAAGTGGTTGGCGACGCCCGAGGAGTAGTGCACGTCGAGGTTCTTGGTGCTGGTCGACCAGGAGTCGGCGGAGCTGCCGTCCTTGCTGGGCTTGTCCATGAAGCGCAGCGCGGGCTTGCCGAAGCCGGGCAGGACGACCTCCTCGCCCACCAGGTAGTCGCCGACGTCGTTGGAGTTGTTCGCGTAGAACTCCACGGCGGCGGCCATGATGTCGGACGTCGCCTCGTTCAGCCCGCCGGACTCCCCGCTGTAGGTGAGGTTCGCGGTGGAGCTGGTGACGCCGTGGCTCATCTCGTGCGCGGCCACGTCCAGGGACGTGAGCGGGCCGAGCTGGCTGCCGTCGCCGTCGCCGTAGGTCATGCAGAAGCACGAGTCGTCCCAGAAGGCGTTGGCGTAGCCGCTGCCGTAGTGGACGCGGTTGTAGGACCCCTTGCCGTCGCCCGCGATGCCGGTGCGGCCGAAGACGTTCTTGTAGAAGTCCCAGGTCTCGTTGGTGCCGAACTGGGCGTCGACGGCGACGGTGGCGCGGTCGGACGTCGTGCCGCTGCCCCAGTGGTTGTCGGCGTCGGTGAACAGGGTGGCGGGGGCGCGGTGGAAGCACCAGCTGAGGAAGCAGAGGTCGGTGTCGTTCTGGGCGTCACCGGTGTAGGTGTTGCCGCGCGTCGGGTCCTTCAGCTGGTAGGTGCCGCCGGACAGCGTCGTCTGGAGCGGGACGGTGCCGGTGTAGAGGGACTTGCCGTCGCCCGCCTCGGTCTTGATCGTCTCCTCGTTCAGCAGCACCTTGCCGGTGGCGGCGTCGACGGAGGTGAGGATGCGGCTGGGCGTCCCGTCGGCCTTCTTCCCGACGGTCTGGACGCGCCAGGCGAGGCGCGGGGCGTGGTCGGCGGTGCGGGACTCCACGACGAGCGCGGGGGAGCCGTCGGCCTTGCGGTTCTTGGTGACGGCGCGCTTCTGGGCGGTCTTGGCGGAGACCTCCGGGCTGGAGTCCGACGGCGCCTTGGCGAGGGTGAGGCTGGTGCCGCGCCACGTCCCGGCCGCCGTCTCGTGGACGACGATGTCGCCGCCCAGGACGGGCAGGCCGTTGTAGGTGCGGGTCATGCGGGTGTGCGAGGTGCCGTCGCGGTCGATGCCGACCCCGACCACCTGGAACGCCTGCCCGTCGCCGCCGCGCACCTCGGCGGCGCGGCCGGTGAGCGCCCGGAGCGCGTGCTCGGCGGCGGCGCGCGGACTCGGTGGGGACGCCGGCTGCCGCGCGGAGGCGGGGAGCGCGGTGGCGGCCGACGCGAGCAACGTCGCCGAGGCCAGGAGCGTGATCCTTCGGCTGGTGAACGCCCGTCTTGTCATGAACGCCCTCTCGTGCGGGCGCCACGCTCCCCCGAGGACCCTCCGTCGGGCCCGCCGTGGCGACGGGACATTTATGACATAGGGCTACTGGGAAGTAGATATAGCAATTTGACAAGAAACGCCTACAGAGCGTGTGAATTACCGGCCTTGTCCGAGTTCAAGGAGCGGAGGACCTGCGGGCGCGGGGGTTTCGTGGGCTTCAGGACGGCTTCGCGGCGCAGTTCGCGCACGTCCCGAAGACCTCCACGGTGTGGGTGATGTCGACGAAGCCGTGCTCGGCGGCGATCGTGTCGGCCCAGCGCTCCACGGCCGGGCCCTCGACCTCGACCGTCCGGCCGCAGTCGCGGCAGACCAGGTGGTGGTGGTGCTGCTCGGTGCGGCAGGCGCGGTAGACGGCCTCGCCCTCGTCGGTGCGCAGCACGTCGACCTCGCCCGCGTCGCTGAGCGCCTGCAGCGCCCGGTAGACGGTGGTGAGGCCGATCTTGGAACCGTCGGCGCGCAGATCGGCGTAGATGTCCTGGGCGCTGCGGAAACCCTCGCAGCCGGCCAGCACCTGCCGTACCGCGTCCCGGCGGGCCGTCGTCATCCCCTCAGCACCTCCGCCTCGGCATCCACACGCGGCGGGGCGCCGGGCCCGGCGCCCCCCGCGGTGACGGCGTCGGCCGCGGCACGGGAGCGCCTGCGGCGCACCACCGAGCCCCCGGCGACCGCGGCCACGAACACCGCGAGCGCCAGCAACACGATCGAGGGGCCCGGGGGAAGATCGTACTGGAAGGAACCCGCCAGCCCCGCCACGGCCGACAGTACACCGATCCCCATCGCGGCCAGCATGGTGCTCCAGAATCCCCGCGTGAGCTGCTGCGCCGCCGCCACCGGGACGACCATCAGCGCGCTGACGAGCAGCAGCCCGATCGCGCGCATCGAGATCACCACCGTGACCGCGGCGGTCGCGGCGATGAGCACGCTGAGGAACCGGACGGGCAGCCCTGCCGCCCGCGCGACCTCCTCGTCCTGGCAGAGCAGGAACAGCTCGCGCCCGAACACCGCGACGATCGCCAGCACGACCGCGGCGAGCCCCGCGACGACGTACAGGTCGTTCACCGTCACGCTGCTGATCGAGCCGAACAGGTACGACTGCAGGCCCGCCGAGCCGCCGCCGTCGACGCTCGTCAGGATGACGCCGCCCGACAGCCCGCCGTAGAACAGCAGGGCGAGCACGGCGTCCGCGCCGCTGCGGCTCCGCGCCCGCAGGACCTCGATCGCGACGGCGCCGAGCACCGACACCACCAGCGCCCCGAGGACGGGGGAGGTGCTGGTGAGCAGCCCGAGCCCGATGCCGGTGAGCGCGATGTGGCCGATGCCGTCGCCGAGCAGGGACAGCCTGCGCTGGACCACGAACGTCCCCACGGCGGGGGCGGTCAGCCCGATGAGCACCGCCATGGCCAGGGCGACGCGCATGAAGTCGTAGTGCAGCATCTCGCTCACGCGGGCCTTTCGAGGGTCTGCCGGGTGGTCTCGCGGACGACGCGGCCGTGCCCGAGCTCGACCGTGCGGGTGACGAGCGGCTCCATGGGCCCGAGCTCGTGCGCGACGAGGACGACCGTGCGCCCGGCGCGGGCGAGTTCGTGCAGCGCGGACGCGAGCGCCGCCTGGCTGCCCGCGTCCACGCCGGCGGTCGGCTCGTCCATCACGAACGCGTCGGGTTCGCCGGCGTCCTTGCCGTCGATGCCGTTGTCGCTGCCGTAGAGGGTAATGACCTTGACCTCGTCGCGCTTCTGGCCGTAGCGGTCGACGCGTCCCTCGCGC
>NZ_JBFARL010000196.1:0-14177 GCF_040674655.1 Actinomadura sp. NPDC049753
GCCCGCGAGCCCGGCGGCCAGGACGGCGCCGCGCCGGCGCCGGCCCGGCGGAGCCGCCCGCCTCACGGGCTCGGGGAGACCTGGATCTGGTTGACCGGGTCGGTGAGCGGGTCGGTCATCGGCGCGTCGCCGGACGTGAGCGCGTGCTCGACCGCGAACCGGTCGAAGGCGGGCGTGACGGCGGGGCTGTCCTGGCGCCCGCCCGCCATGTAGGAGGCGGTGCCGAGGCCGAGGAACAGGGTGGCGGCGCCGACCACGAGGTAGCGGCGCCGGGGCTGGACGCGGATCGCGGCGGCGTGCCCGGCCGGGCGGTTGTCGCGCGGGCGGGCGGCGTGCGGCGGCCTGACGGGACGGGCCGATGATCGAAGCGGCCGGGAGGGGTGCCGGGGGCGCGAGCCCGCGTGCGGCACGGGGGACTTCGGCGACAAGCCGGGAACGGGCGCCTCAGGGGCCGCGGGAGCGCCGGGAAGACCGGACAGTTCGGGCAGGGTGCGCAGCCGGCTCAGGAAGTCGGCGGACGGAAGGTCGTCGGTGCCGTCGGTCGCCGGGAGCTCCGACAGGCCCCGCAGCCTCCCCTTGAGCCTGCGCAGCTGGTCGGCCTCCTCCCGGCAGCGGGCGCATCCCGCGAGATGGGCGTGGGCGCGCTCGCGCTCCTCGTCCCCCAGCTCACCGTCGACCAGCGCGGTCAGACGCTCCCCCAGACAACTCACGCCGCCTCCGTCGATTCCGTTCGGTCAGGCGCGCGGTCCCGCCCCGCGCGCGGTGCACAGCTTTACACGCCCTCCGGCAGCGGCCGGACACCGCCCGCCGCGTGCACTCCCCCGGGCTCGCCCTCGAAGGCCGCGTCGGCGGCCTGGTAGTCGTTCCTGGTCCCGGGCCGGCGCCGGGTGGGCGCGCGGTGCTCCAGCGCCGAACGCAACTGCGCCCGCCCCCGGTGGATGCGGCTGCGCACGGTGCCGAGCTTGACGCCGAGGGTCGCGGAGATCTCCTCGTAGGACAGCCCCTCGATGTCGCACAGCACGACGGCGGCGCGGTAGTCGGGGGCCAGCGCGTCGAGTGCGGCCTGGACGTCGGCGTCGAAGTTGTTGTCGTCGAACGCCTGCGCCGGGGTCGGCTCGCGGCCCTGGAGGCGTTCCGCGGCGTCGTCGGCGAGTCCCTCGAAGCGGATGCGCTGGCGGCGCCGGGCCATGTCGAGGAACAGGTTCGTGGTGATCCGGTGCAGCCAGCCCTCGAACGTGCCCGGCGTGTAGTTCGACAGCGAGCGGAACACGCGGACGAAGACCTCCTGCGTGAGGTCCTCGGCGTCGTGCTGGTTGCCGGTCAGGCGGTAGGCCAGCCGGTAGACGCGGGCGGAGTGCTCGCGGACGACCTCGTCCCAGGACGGCGGCGCCCATTCTGCCTCGGGTGCGTTCTCTCTGGTGCGAGCGGCGTTTCCCAGACCCTGCCTGGCGCCGACCCCCACAGCGCTTCTGAAACTGAGTGCTGCGACTCCCATGGTGCCGGGCTGTTCCTCTCTCGTGAGCCAAGGTCTCGCCTTGGAACGGCACGGTCTCGCCTGGGCTGGGGCGGTTCTGATACCGACTCGGTGCTTGCCTGTGTTGGTAACAACGCACTGAAACGCCAGTTGGTTCCCCTGCAGCGATATGGTCTTTCCAGCATGAGCCATGCGGGGGTCCCACGAGGAGGCAGCCATCGACGCCATTGAGGCCACCCGGGCCTATGTGGAGGATTTCCTCCCCGAGGACGAGCCGCTCCTGAACGCCAGGCGGCGCGGCCAGGAGGTCGGCGCGGCGCCGATCGGACCGGCCGGGGGCGCGGCCCTGCGCTTCATCGCCACGCTGATCGGCGCGCGGACCGTGGTGGAGGTCGGTTCGGGCTGCGGCGTGTCCGGCGTCTACCTGATGCGCGGCATGCCGAAGGACGCGGTGCTGACCAGCGTCGACATCGAGCCCGAGCACCAGCGGCTGGCCAAGCAGGCCTACCGGGAGGCGGGCCTGTCCGGCTTCCGCACCCGGATGATCATCGGCCCGGCGCTGGAGGTGCTGCCGCGCCTCACCGACGGCGCCTACGACATGGTGTTCTGCGACGCGGCGAAGCGCGAGTACCCCGAGTACCTGGTGGACGCGCTCCGGCTGCTGCGGCCGGGCGGCGTCGTCGCGTTCGACAACGCGCTCTGGCACGACCGGGTCGCCGACCCCGACCGGCGCGACCCCGACACCGAGGCCATCCGCGAGGTGCACCGCATGATCCGCGAGGACGAGCGGCTCGTCCCGCTGCTGATGCCGGTGGGCGACGGCCTGCTCTGCGCTGTCAGGCGTGACTGAGGACGTCGAGCGCGGCCGGGCCACCGGGGAGGCGTTCGCGGTCCGGGAGCGGATCACCTGGCGCGGGACGTGGCGGCTCGCCGCGTTCGTGATCCTCTTCCTGGCGTCGGCCGCCTTCGTCGCGGGCGGCGCGATGCGCGGCGCGGCCGCCGGCAGCGTCGTGGTCATGGCGCTGGGCGTGGCGGGGCTCGGCCTGTTCGGGGCCGGCCTGCTGGTGTCGGCCGGGGCGATGCTGTCGCGGCGGCCCGTCCTGGAGCTCGACGCCGGCGGGGTGCGGCGTCCCGCCCGCTGGCCGCTGCCGCGCCGGTCCGGGCGGACGCTGCCCTGGGACGACGTCGCGGCGATCACGGCGCTGCGGCGCGGTGTCGGCGGCACCCGCCGCGGCGAGCAGGACTACCTGGTCTTCCTGCCGACCCCGGAGCTGGCGGAGATGGCGCGCACGTCGGAGCGGGCGCCGCTGGTGGCGCTGACGATGCGGGACGTGCCCGCCACGGCGGCGGCCGTCCCGTGGTGCTTCGCGGTCGAGCCGGGCTGGGACGCGACGCTTCCGGAGATCGTCAAGCAGGCCAGGCGGCGCCGCCGCGTCCCGGTGATCGACCGCCGGAGCCGGTGACCGGCCCGGGACCGCGGGGCCCGGTCAGGCCGTCAGCCAGTCCAGCAGGAGGCGGGCGCCGTAGCCGGTGGCGCCGCGGGTGATCTCGGCGTCCTCGGAGGTGGAGCGGCCGGGCCCGGCGATGTCGAGGTGCGCCCAGGGCCGCTCGCCCGCGAACTCGCGCAGGAACAGCGCCGCCGTGATCGAGCCTCCGCCGTAGCCGCCGCGCCCGATGTTGTTGATGTCGGCGACGTCGGAGTCGATCGCGGCGCGGTACTCCTCCACCAGCGGGAGCCGCCACACGGGCTCTCCGGCGGCGGCCCCGGCGCGGGTGAGCTCCTCGGCGAGGGCGTCGTCGCTCGCGAACAGGGCCGCGTGCTTCAGGCCGAGCGCGACCTTGGCGGCCCCGGTCAGCGTCGCGACGTCCACCACCGCGTCGGGGTCGAGCCGGGCGTCGGCGTAGGCGAGCGCGTCGGCGAGGACGAGCCGCCCCTCGGCGTCGGTGTTCAGCACCTCCGACGTCGTCCCGCCGTAGTGGGTGATCACGTCGCCGGGGCGCATCGCCGACCCGGACGGCATGTTCTCCGCCGCGGCGACCAGACCGGTGACGCGGGCGCGGCAGCCGAGGGCCCGCAGCGCGCTCATCACGGCGATGACGGCGGCGCCGCCCGCCATGTCGGTCTTCATCGTCTTCATGCCCTCGTTGGGCTTCAGCGACAGGCCGCCGCTGTCGAACGTGATGCCCTTGCCGACCAGGACGACGTGGCGCGGGGAGGAGCCCCCGGCGTCTCCCGGGTCGTAGGTGAGCTCGATCAGCCGGGGCGGGCGGGCCGAGCCGCCGCCGACGGCCAGCAGGCCGCCGAAGCCCTCGTCCACCAGCTCCTTCTCGCCCCGCACGCGGACGGTCAGGCCGGACTCGCCGGCGACGCGCTCGGCCTGGGCCGCGAGCCACGACGGGTCCTTCTCGCAGGACGGGGTGTTGGCGAGGTCGCGGGCGAGGGCGGTGGCCTGCGCCCGCGCGGTGCCGAGCTCGATCGCGGGGGCGTCGGACTCGGCGCCCGCCTCGGTCAGCACCGCGAGGGTGCCGAGCGCCTTCTTCGGCGGGGCGGCGCCGATCCTGAACTCGTAGGAGGCGAGCAGCGCGCCCTCGACGAAGGCGGCGAGGTCGCCGCCCGGGACGCCCGCGACGAGCGCCGTGCGCCCCCTGCCGCGGCGGGCCAGCGCGGCTCCGGCCCTGCGCAGGTCGGCCGGGGAGGCCTCGCCCACGCCGTACAGGAGCAGTTCCCGTATCCGGTCGCCGACGCGGACCTGCGTGGCGACGATCTCACCGGGCTCGCCCTTGGCCTGGTGCAGCGCGAGCAGCTCGTCCAGCGTGAAGGGGAGGGAGGCCGCCACCTCCGCCGCCGGGGCGGCGGGACCGGAGCGGACGGGCACCGCCACCACCTCGGCCCCGAGGTCGACCGCGGTCTGCGACACGGTGCCGCCGGCGCCGTGGATGCGGGTCTCGATGGGCATGGCGGTGGTCCCCCCTGGTCGTGCTGAATGGTCACGGAAATGGCAAGGGCCCCGGCGCCGACGCCGGGACCGTCACCAGAAGGCCGGGAACGCCGGGCCGTCAGCCCACGACGTCCTTGAGGGCCTCACCGAGCTCCTTGGCCTCGTCGGCGGAGAGCTCGACCACGAGGCGGCCGCCGCCTTCGAGGGGGACCCGCATGACGATTCCGCGTCCCTCCTTGGTCACTTCGAGCGGACCGTCTCCCGTCCGCGGCTTCATCGCCGCCATGCGTGCATCCCCTTCCTAAGTAGGGCCGCGGCCTCGCACACCTCTGGCCGCGTGGCCGCGTGTCGCATCCGCGTCATCAGTAGTGGTCCATTATCTCGTCTTCCGGGCGCGAAGTGGTAACGATCAGCCTCCAGATCGGCAGCCGGGGCCCGCCGACGCAGGTCGCGGACCGCCCCGGGCCTCAGGATCGGCGGGGGCCGGAGGGCCGCTCCGCCCGCCCGCGGACCGCCGCACCGGGCGGGACCGCCCTTGCCCAGGGCGCCGGTGTTCGTCGAAGGTGGCCTGGGAAGATCTACCGAGGACCGGGAGGACGACGATGTCTGAGACCGTGCTCTACGACGTGACCGAAGCAGTGGGGACAATCACACTCAACCGCCCCGACGGGATGAACTCGCTGACCGTCGAGATGAAGGAGGCCCTGCGCGCGGCGGTGGTGCGGGCCGCCGCCGACCCGGCCGTCCGCGCGGTCGTCCTGACGGGCGCGGGACGGGCGTTCTGCGCGGGCCAGGACCTGCGCGAGCACGGCGACAACCTCGCCGCGGGCCGCGGCCTGGACGACACCGTCCGCAAGCACTACAACCCGATCGTGCTGGCGATCGCGGGCATGCGCAAGCCGGTCGTGGCGGCGGTGAACGGCGTGGCGGCGGGCGCGGGCGCGTCGCTGGCGTTCGCGTGCGACCTGATCGTCGCGTCCGACAGGGCCCGGTTCGCGACCGCGTTCACCGGTATCGGCCTCGCTCCCGACAGCGGCATGTCGTGGACCCTCCAGCGCCTCGTGGGGCGCGCCAAGGCCACCGAACTGCTGCTGCTGGGCGAGCCGGTGAAGGCCCAGGAGGCCCTGGATCTGGGGCTGGTGACGCGGGTCGTCCCGGCCGACGAGCTGGCCCCGGCGTCGGTGGAGCTGGCGCGCCGCCTCGCGGCCGGCCCCACGGCCTCCTACGGCGCGGTCAAGGCGGCGCTCGACCACGCGGCGACCCACGACCTGGCGTCCGCGCTCGAACGCGAGGCGGAGCTCCAGGACGAGTGCGAGAAGACGAGCGACCACCGCAACGCGACCGAGGCGTTCCTGAAGAAGCAGCAGCCCGTCTTCGAAGGCCGCTAGTCCTCGGGCTCTCCCGGGGGCGGGGGTGGGGGCTTCCCCCGTAAGAAGCGGGGAGGCCGCGCCAATGTGGGCGAGGGGTGCCCGGCGGTTTGCTGGACGGCATGACGCAGACAGCCGCCGTATCCCTCGCCGGACAGGTCAACGACCTTGTCGCCGTCGCGCGCGACGTCGTCAGGACCTACGGGGCGGGCGAGAACGAGGTGACCGCGCTCCGCGGCGTCTCGGCGGCCTTCCCCCGGGGCCGGTTCACCGCGATCATGGGCCCGTCCGGCTCGGGCAAGTCGACCTTCCTGCACTGCATGGCGGGGCTCGACACCGTGACCTCCGGCTCGATCATGATCGGGGACGTGGACATCACCCGGCTGTCGCGGACCCGGCTGACCAAGCTGCGCCGCGACCGGCTCGGGTTCGTGTTCCAGTCATTCAACCTGCTGCCGATGCTGACGGCGGAGGAGAACATCCGGCTGACCGGGCGCCTGGGGAACCGGCGCGCCGACCGGGAGTGGTTCGACACGATCGTGGACTCGCTCGGGCTCCGGGAGCGGCTGGCGCACCGGCCGAGCGAGCTGTCGGGCGGGCAGCAGCAGCGCGTCGCGGTCGCGCGGGCGCTGCTGACCCGGCCGGAGGTGCTGTTCGCCGACGAGCCCACCGGCAACCTCGACTCCCGGTCGGGGGCGGAGGTGCTGGGCTTCCTGCGCCGCGCGGTGGACGCCTACCGGCAGACAGTGATCATGGTGACGCACGATCCGGCGGCCGCCGCGCACGCCGACCGGGTGCTGTTCCTGGCCGACGGGATGATCGTGCACGAGCTTCCCGCGCCGACGGTCGACGGCGTCCACGCCGTGATGCGCCGGATGGAGGGCTGACGGTCATGTGGCTGATCGCGCGCCGCTCCTTCGCCGAAAGCTGGACGCGGCTGGCCGCCACGCTGCTGGCGGCGGTGTTCTCCATCGGGCTGATCGCGGGCGCCCTGCAGTTCACGCTGCGGGCGCAGGAGGCGGTGTCGGGCAGCGACGCCAGCGAATACTCCCGCGCGGACGTGCTCGTCCAGGGCGGCTCGGCCGACCCCGACGACCCGTACTCGCCGCCGGACGGCCGGGTCGCGCTCGGCGCCGTGGCGGGACGTCCCGGCGTCGCGGCGGTCGCGGGCGACGCGACGGTCCCGGTGACCGCGAGCGGCGCGGACGGCGAGCCGATCCTGCCGCCCGCCGGGGCGGGGACGTCGCTGCGGCCGTGGACTCCCGACGGCCGCCTCAACCCCTACCGCCTGGAGTCGGGCCGCGCGCCCGCCGCCGACGGCGAGGTCGCCGTCACCCGGCACGTCGCCCGCGCGGGCCGGCTCGACGTCGGCGGCACCCTGAAGGTGCTGCTGCCGAAGCAGAGCCGGGACATGAGGATCGTCGGCATCGTCACCGTCCAGGGGCGCGGCTCCGTCGCGAGCGGCGACCTTGTGCTGGCGCCCCCCGCCACCGTCGCGCAGGCGGCGGGCCTTCCGGCGGGGACGTGGCAGAGCGTCTGGGTCAAGGCGTCGGGCGGGTCGGTGCCGGGACTGCGCGCCGCCCTCGCCCGCGACCTCGGCAAGGACGTCACCGTCCGCACGGCGGCGGAGGTCCGGCGCGCCCAGTCGGCCGACCTCCAGGGCGCCGGGGCGTCGATCGGCGGCGCCATCGGGATGCTCTCGTCCGTCGCGGTGTTCGTGGGGCTGTTCGTCGTCGCCAACACGTTCGGCACCCTCGTCCGGCAGCGGACCCGGCGGCTCGCGCTGCTCAGCGCGATCGGCGCGACGCCCCGGCAGATCCGGCGGCTGATCCGGTTCGAGGCCCTCGCCCTCGGCGCCGTCGCCTCCGCCGGCGGCGTGGCGCTCGGCTTCCCGGTGTCGGCGCTGCTCACACACCTGTTCGCCGAGGACGGCTTCGACATCTCCGCCGCCGACGCGCAGTACGGCTGGATCGCGCTCGCGGTCCCCGCCGCGGCGGGGATCCTCGTCACCCAGCTCGCGGCCCGGCGCGCCGCGCGCCGCGCCGCGAAGATCTCCCCGATGCAGGCGCTGCGCGCCGCGAGCGCCGAGACGGCGGGCCGCCGCTGGCCGCGCCTCCTCGGCGCCCTGGCGGTGTTCGCCTCCGCCTGGATCTTCTTCGGGGGCGTCTTCGGCATCCGCTACGAGGAGCCGCCCGGCCCCGAACGCACCGCCGGCACCAGCGTGATGGCCCTCATGGGCTGCATGACGACCGTGGCGGCGCTCGCCGTCCTCGCCCCGTTCTTCGTCGGCCCCCTCGGCGGCATCGTCGGCCGCGTCGGCACGGCCGTGAGCGGCGAGGCCGGGCGGCTCGCCCGCGCCACCATCACCCGCAGCCCGCGCCGCGTGTCGTCGGCGGCGTCCTCCCTCATGCTCGGCGTCGCGCTCGTCGCCTCGACGGCGATGATCGTCCTGTCGGTGGACGCGCGGTTCGACGAGGCCGGCCGGGAGGTGATGCGGGCCGACCACGCGATCACCGCGACCGGGATGACCTCGAACGGGCCGGCGCCCCTCCCCCGCGACGCCGCCCGGAAGGCCGCCGCCGTGCCCGGCGTGTCCGCCGCGGCCGCGCTCACGGCGTCGGAGGTCAAGCTCGTCTCTCCCCCGCCGAGGAGGCCGTCGCCCGAGGAGGCCCCGGAGCCCGTCTACCTCGCCGTCACGGGCGCCGACCAGAACGCCCTGCCGTCGGTGCTGAGGCTCGGCGGGCGCCTCCCGCGCCTCGGGGACGGCCAGATCGCCCTCACGTCCCCGATCATGAAGGGCCAGAAGATCAGGAAGGGGCAGCGGATCGTGGTGCGCGGCGCCCGCGGCAGGGTCGCGCTCACCGTCGCCGCCGCCTACCACGACCCGTCCCACCTGTTCGCCGACCAGGCGCTCGTCTCGGAAGCCACGATGGACCGGCTCGACCCCACCGCGGCCGCGCAGGTCGTGCTCGTCAGCGGCGGCGCCGAGCGGGACCTGTCCCGCGCGTTCGCGGACGCGCCGGGCCTCAGGGTGGTCGACAGGGCCGGCTACGTGAAGGCGGCGTCCGACGCGATGACCAAGGGGATGAGCGTCATCTACGGGTTCATCGGCATGGCGCTCGTCCTCGCCCTGTTCGGCATGGCGACCACGGTGTCGATGAGCGTCGGCGAGCGGACCCGCGAGTTCGGCCTGCTCGGCGCCGTCGGCGCGACGGCGGCGCAGATCCGCTCGATCGTCCGCTGGGAGGCCGCGACGGTCGTCCTGCTCGGCAGCCTCCTCGGCCTCGGCACCGCGCTCGGCACGGCGACCCTGCTGCACGTCGCCACGGGCAGCTCGTTCCTCACCCCGACCGCCCCCTGGTGGCTCTACGCCGCAGTGATCACCGGCGCCGCCGCCGTCACCTTCGCCGTCTCGGCCCTCCCGGCGAGAAGAGCAGTGGCAGTGTCTACCGCGTCTCCTCTGGCATAGGGCCCTAGGGGGCCCGAAGCCAGAGGAGACGCTGCGATCGCTAGCATCGCTCCGGCTCGCCTGGCGGCTCGCTGCGCGATCAGTTTCTCGCGGGCTCGAAACTGGCTTCGCACGCGATCGCACACCTTGAGGTCGTTGCGGGCTAAGGCGAACGACTACTCGGGGGCCGGACACGCGCATCCGTGCCATAGGGCCTGTCAGTAGGCGCCGTGGCGGTGACAGCTCGTGAGGTGGTCGTCTACCAGGCCGCAGGCCTGCATGAGGGCGTAGGCGGTGGTGGGGCCGACGAAGCGGAAGCCGTGCTTCTTCAGCTCCTTGGCGAGGGCCTTCGACGCGTCGGTGTAGGCGGGAACCTCGGACATGTCGGTATAGGACGGGGAGTCGGGGTCGGCGTGGCGCCAGGCGGTGGCGGCGAGGCCGCCGGGCAGGTCGAGGGCCGCGCGGGCGTTGGCGATCGTGGCCTCGATCTTGGCGCGGTTGCGGACGATGGCGGCGTCGCCCATCAGGCGCTCGACGTCGTCCGGCCCGAACGCGGCGACCTTCTCGGGGTCGAAGCCGTGGAACGCGGCGCGGAAGCCCTCGCGCTTGCGCAGGATCGTCAGCCACGACAGGCCCGACTGGAACGCCTCCAGGCACAGCCGCTCGTAGAGGCCCTGGTCGTCGCGGACCGGACGGCCCCATTCGTCGTCGTGGTAGGCGACGTAGTCGGGGGCCGACAGCCCCCACGGGCAGCGCGCCAGCCCGTCCTCGCCCATAATCGCGGTGCTCACGCGCCCGTTCTACCTCATGGCTGCGACAGAACGGCGAGGCGGCGCAGCCCGAGCGCCATGAACGCCTTCACGACCGGCCCCGCGACCAGCCAGGCGGCGCGGCCGAGGGGGCCCAGCGGCAGGTCGACGCGCTCGGCCCAGATGACGCGGCTGCCCGAGCCCTCGGGGACGACCTTGAAGAACGCCTCGCCGCGCACCACGCGGCCGGTGTGCCGGACCGCGACGCGGCGGCCGGCCCGCCAGTCGGTGATCACCATGGTGTCGAGGAAGCCGACCGGGCCGACGCCGGTCCACGCCCGCAGCTCGTCGCCGACCCTGTCGCCGCCCTCCGCGCGGGTGAACGGCATCCACTCGGCGTGCCGCGGCCAGTCGGTGAGGACGTCGAAGAGCCGCTCGGGCGGCGCCGCCGACACCGCCTCCGCGTGGACCGCGACCGCGCTCACCGGCTCTCCTCCGCGTCCGCCTCGAAGGACTCCTTGCCGAGCGAGACCCGGGCGCCGGCCTCCTCGATGCCGTGCAGGGCCCCGACCGCGCCGGCCGGTTCGGCGTCGCCGGCGCGCTCGCGGACGTCGTGGAGCTGCCGCTCCAGGTCGGCCACGCGGGCGTCGCGCTCGTGCAGGGCCTCGGTGAGGCGGTGGAACGCGTCGTCGGTCACGTGCGGCTGGTACCCCCACAGTGTCCGGGGGAACCGGAGGTGGGAGCCTTCCCAGCCGATGACGGGCCGTCCCTCGACGTCCACGCTGACCGGCGGATAGTCGGGATGGGCCTCGGCCAGCCCGCCGCCCCTGCCCATGGCGAGGACGACGACGGCGCCCAGCACGGCCACGCCGGCCAGGACGAGAACCACGACCACGATCACGCTCCGATCTGACGGCACCTCATCGGGAAGACGATCCCCCGCCCCCGATCGTGCCACGCTCGGCGGCATGGGGATGCAAGAGCGCGGGGTCCTTCCACCGGACGCGCCGGTTCGGGCGGGCCGCGGACGCAGGCACGGCGCCCCCGGCGAGCCCTGTCGGGCTCGTCCTGTCCGGGGACGCCGTGCCGGTGGTCCTCAGCCGCGCAGGCGGTGCCAGGGGCCGGTGATCGCGAAGGTGGCGCCCGGGTCGGACTGGCGGTTGGCGAACAGGATCCGCCCGTCCGGGGAGAACGTCACGCCGGTGAACTCGCTGTCGTTGAGGGCGTTGCGGGCCATCGCGAACGGCTCGTTCCGCCGGGTGGTGCCGATGAGGTACTGCTCGCCGTCGCCGTCCTCGGCGAGGATCACGCCGCCGCCGTACGGGGAGACGGTGATGTTGTCGGGGCCGTCGAAGCGCCCGCCCGGCTTGAAGACGAGCTGCAGCTCGATCTCGTTCCGGTGCGGGTCGTAGGTCCAGACCTGCCCGGCGTGGTCGGCGGCGCCGCCGTCGGACTTACGGGAGTAGCTGCACACGAAGTAGGCCTTGCCGTGGCCCCACCAGGCGCCTTCGAGCTTCTGGCTCCGCGTGATCGTGTCGAACTGCTTGCGGACCGACGTCTGCTTCGCCGACGGGTCGGGCACCTCCACCCATCCGGCGCGCAGGCGCGTCCCGGGCTCCTGGACGGCCGACAGGTCCAGGACGCCGGGGACGTTCAGCGCCTCCAGCTTCCCGCCCGACATGTAGGCGTGGTAGCCGCCGCGGTGGGCGCGGGGCCGGAACCGGTAGAACAGGCCGAACGGCTTGGAGGCGTCCTCGGTCAGGTACGCGGTGAGCGTGTGCGGGTCGACGGCGACGGCCTCGTGCGCGAACCGGCCGAGCCCGGTGAGCGGGACGGGCTCGGTCTCGCGGCCGCTCGGGTCGACCTCGAACACCCACCCGTGGCTCTTGGTCTGGCCCGTGAAGCCTTCGGTCTCCTCACAGGTCAGCCACGTCCCCCACGGGGTCCGTCCGCCCGCGCAGTTGGTGGACGTCCCGGCCAGGCTGACGTACTGCGACAGCAGGTTGCCCTGGCTGTCGACCTCCAGCGTGGTGGTCCCGCCGTTGGCGGCCGGGTCGTAGGTCAACTCGGGACGGCCCACGGCGCGGGTGCCGTTGTTGCTCTGCTCGTGGTTGCGCACCAGCCGGGTGCGGCCGTGGCGGCTGCCGGAGAACGTGGCCATCCCGTCGTGGTGCCCGGGGACGACGACGCCCTCGGAGATGGGTTCGCCTTCCACCGACAGCGTCTTGTAGGAGAAGCCCTTGGGCAGGTCCAGGACGCCCTTGGGGTCGGGGATCAGCGGGCCGTAGCCGTACGCCTCCCCTGTATCGGCGCCTGCGGACGTCTGGAAGATTCCGTCCAGGCTTCCGGCGAGGGCGATGGACAGCGCGCCGGCCGCGCCGCCCTTGACGACTCCGCGACGGGTCACGGACATGGGCACTCCTTCACGTAAGGGGATCACGCGGGAGCCTGGTCGCCGTCCCTGAACCGGGCATGAACGATCACTGGCCGGGAGGAGAAACCCCAGGACAACGTTGGTCCGCGCTGACCCGGAGTGCCGGCGGGCGTGCGGAGCGCGGCCTCAGAGGAGCTCCACCGCGGCGTCGACGGCCGCGGCGACGTCCCCGTCCGGCGGATACAGCAGGGACCGGCCCACCACCAGACCCCGCACGGTCGGCAGCCGCAGCGCACGCCGCCACCCCTCACGCGCGGCGCCCTGGTCGGCGGCCACCTCCCCGCCCAGCAGCAGCGCCGGCAGCGTCGAGGACGCCATCACCCGCTCCATCTCCGCCACCACCGGCACCTTCAACCACGTGTACGCCGACGTCTCCCCCAGCCCCGAAGCGATCGCCACCGCACGCATCATCGCCTCCGGCGACAGATCATTGCGCACACGCCCCTGCACCCGGCGCGAGACGAACGGCTCCACCATCGCCATCAACCCCCGCCCCGCCAGCTCGGTCACCGCACCCGCACACGCCTCCAACGTGCGCACCGTCGCCGGATCGGCGTCATCCACCCGCAGCAGCATCTTCCCGCCGTCCAGCCCCGACCCTGCGATCGCACCCGCACCATAAGCGGTGAAACGATCATCGATCTCGAACGACGACCCGGCCAGCCCGCCCCGGTTCATCGAACCGATCACGACCTTGCCGTCCAGCACCCCCAGCAGCAGCAGATCCTCGATCACATCCGGCGTCCCCAGCACCCCGTCCACACCCGGCCGCTCCAACGCCGTGCACAACCGATCCAGCAACTCACCCCGATCGGCCATCGCAAGGGCATCACCCCCCGCCGCCAAAGCACCCCGAGCCGGATGATCAGCCGCCACCAGCATCAACCGACCCGACCCGCCCAGAAGCGACGCACGCCTCACCCGCCCCCGAGCCGCCTCCGCCACCGCCCCCGGACGCACCGCCCGCACCTCCGAGAGCCCCGCGATCCTCTCCGCACGGGAACCCGCGGGAATCACAGGGCCCCCCGCCCCACCAGCGCATCGATCATCGTTCACCGTCCCTGTCCGCGAGCGCGCGGCGCCGGGTCGCGCCACCGGCACCGCCGAGTCTGGTCAAGATCACGAACGGCTGTCAAACCACCACCGGGCGCACTCGCGGCGCCCTCACGGGCGGGTCCTCAGGCCCCCGCGCCCTTGTAGTCCGCGACCTCCGCGATGACGGAACCGGCGAGGTCGAAGCCGGCCACGCACGCCAGGTAGCCGGGGGCCTCCCAGTCGTCGCCGCCGGGCTCGCCGCCGAGCGGCACGTACGTCCCGCCCGCCTGCCTGACCAGCAGGAGTCCGGCGGCGATGTCCCACGCGTTGATGGACGAGTCGTAGGCCGCGTCCGTCCATCCGGCGGCGACGTGGGCGAGGGTGAGGGCGGCGCTGCCCGGACGGCGCACGGTGGCGAACGCGTCGACCATCCGGCCGTAGCGCCGCAGCGCCTCCTCGCGTCCGAGGCTCAGGTCGTAGGCGCTCGGGTAGGACGTGGCGACGACGGCGGTGTCGTCGCGGGTCGCTCCCCGGCTGTGCATCGGCTCGCCGTTGCAGGTGGCGCCGTCGAGCGTGGCGGTGAACATGTCGTCGCGCACCGGGTCGTAGACGACGCCGGCCACCAGTTCTCCGTTCAGGGCCGCGCCGATGGACACGCAGAAGAACGGCAGGCCGACGGCGAAGTTGGCCGTCCCGTCGATGGGGTCGACGAACCAGCGCAGGTCGCCGTC
>NZ_JBFARL010000197.1:0-14113 GCF_040674655.1 Actinomadura sp. NPDC049753
CCCCGCGTACGTCGGCTGGCGGTGGGCCGTGACGGTGACCCGCGCGTCCCGCGCCAAGAACGTCACGGTCAGCGAGTGCGTCCTGCTCCCCGGCGGCTGGACGCAGGTCGTCGGCGCCGAGAACGTCGCCGGGCAGGCCATCAGGTTCCGCAGGACGGCCCGGGGGCAGGTCATGCACGCCCTGGTCAACGGGACCGCCGGGATCGTCTGGTTCGAGGACGGGCGCCCGCAGTCCGTCCTGGCCTTCACGGTCGCGGAAGGCAGGGTCACCGCGATCGACATCCTGGCCGACCCCGACCGCCTCGCCGCCCTCGACCTCGTCTACTCCGGCTGACCCAGGGTGGCGGGGAGGGCCGAGACGGTGAGGGTCGTCATGCCCTTCAGGGCGTCGAGGACCGCGGGGTGCGGGGCCGCGTGGACGGTCGGGAGGATCGGATCGTCGGGGTAGGCCAGGGCGTCGGCGGAGGCGGAGAAGCGCACGCCCGGGTCGCGGGGGTCGAGGCGGACCCACAGGTCGTCGATGAGGGCGGCGGCCAGGCCGTGGACGAAGCCGGTGCGCTGCTGGTAGCACAGTCCGGCCTGGATGCCGCCCGCGCGCAGGAGGGCGACGTAGGCGTGGGACTGGGCGAAGCACAGGCCCGTGCGCTGTTCGAGGACGTCGGAGGCCCGCCACGGGACGCGGGTGTCGCCGGTGTCCATGGAGTGCGGGATCCGGTCGCGGACGTACTCGAAGGCCGCCCGCGCGTAGGCGACGTCGTCGCCGGTGCGCAGTTCCGAGGCGATCGACTGGACGAGCGGGTGCTCGAAGTCGATCGCCTCGGACGCGGCGAGGTAGTCCCAGGGTTCGGCGTCGAAGTCCATCACAGGCCGAGGAGCGCCTCGATGCCGACCGTGAGGCGTTCGAGCTCGGGGACCTTGCGGACGGCGAGCAGCACCCCGGGCATGAACGACTCGCGGTTCATCGAGTCGTGCCGGATGGTGAACAGCTCGCCGTGGCCGCCGAGAACGACCTCCTGGTGGGCGACGGCGCCGGACATGCGGACGGCGTGCACGCGGACGCCGTCCACGTCGGCGCCGCGGGCGCCCTCGACCCCGGAGGTGGTGGCGTCCGGGGACGGGGCGACGCCCGCCTCGGCGCGGGCGGCGGCGACCAGCTCGGCGGTGCGGTAGGCGGTGCCGGACGGGGCGTCGGCCTTGTTCGGGTGGTGCGTCTCGACGATCTCGACGGACTCGAAGAACGGGGCAGCCTTCTGCGCGAAGTGCATCATCAGCACCGCGCCGATCCCGAAGTTCGGGGCTATGAGCACGTTCCCGGACGACTCGTCGGTCAGCCAGGAGCGGACCGTGTCGAGCCGGGACGGGTCGAAGCCGGTGGTGCCGACGACGGCGTGCAGGCCGCGCTCGACGCACCACCGGAGGTTGTCCATGACCACGCCGGGGTGGGTGAAGTCGACGACGACCTCGGCGGCCGCCAGCGCGTCGAGCGCCTCCCCCTGGTCGACGGCGGCGACGAGCTCCATGTCGTCGGCTCCCTCGACGGCGCGGCACACCTCGGCGCCCATCCGGCCCTGCGCGCCCAGCACCCCGACCTTTGTCACGTGTTCCTCCTGGTTGGCGTCGCCCCGAGCCTATCGTCAGAAGCGCTTGCCCAGCTCCCGCGCCTCGGCGTGCGCGGAGCGGCGCCCGGTCTCGGCGTCGGCGGTGGCGAGGTTCGGGCGGAACTCCACGGTGCCGATGTCGGTGATCCCCGTCCAGCGCAGCCAGCCCTCCAGGAACGGGGCCTGGTGGTCGCGGCCGAACGCGGACCCGCGGCCCTCCCCGTAGACGGCGCTGGTGTAGACGACGGCGGCCTTCTTGCCCTCCAGCAGGCCGCTGTAGCCCTTCTCGGGGTCGAAGCGGAACACCCAGCCGGGCTGCGAGACCACGTCGATGAACTGCTTGAGGATGTAGGGGACGCTGGAGTTCCACATCGGGACGCTGAACAGGTAGCGGTCGTAGGAGTCGTAGCGCTCGAAGACCTCCCGGGCGGCCCGCCACGTGGCGGCCTCCGCGCCGGATGGCTCGTTCCCCGCGAGCACGGTCATCTTGGCGCCGGCCCCGGCGGGGCCGAACGCGGGAAGGCCGGCCTCCCACAGGTCGAGGTGGTCGACGGCGTCGCCGTGGGACTCGCGGTAGGCGTCGAGGAACGCGTCGGCCAGCGCCAGCGACTCGGACGCGGCGCCCCGCGGGGACGCGGAGATGTGCAGCAGACGGGACATGAGGGTCCTCTCACCAGAAAATACGGACCAAGGTCCGCTTACTCCTCTGGAGATTAGCGGACCCTGGTCCGTTTAACAAGCGAGCGGTACGTCAGGCTCCGAACTCGCGGTCCCCCACCGGGCCGATCACGGTCAGGGCCTGCGGGCCCGCCAGCACGTCGCGGGCGATCGCGCGGACGTCGTCGGGCGTGACGGCCTCGATGCGCGCCAGGACCTCGTCCACCGGCAGCAGCGACTCGTAGACCAGCTCGCTCTTGCCGATGCGGCTCATCCGGGAGCCGGTGTCCTCCAGGCCGAGCACCATGGCGCCGCGCAACTGGCCCTTGCCGCGCTCCAGCTCCTCGTCGTCCAGACCGTCGGCGGCCTTGGCCAGCTCGTCCCGGCAGATCGACAGGACCTCCTCGGCCTTGGCCGGCTGGCAGCCCGCGTAGACGCCGAACACGCCGGAGTCGGCGTACTGGGCCGTGTAGCTGTAGACGGAGTACGCCAGCCCGCGCTTCTCGCGGATCTCCTGGAAGAGCCGGGACGACATGCCGCCGCCGAGCGCCGCGTTCAGCACGCCGAGCGCGAACCGCCGCTCGTCGGTACGGGACGTGCCGGCGCCGCCGATGATGATGTGCGCCTGCTCGGTGTCCTTGTCGATCACCACGCTGCGCGGGTCCAGCGGGACCGGCGCGCCGTTCAGCCGGGGCGCGGCGGGCACGGCGTCGCCGTGCAGGTGCTCGGCGAACGCCGCCGACACCAGCCGGACCGTCTCGTCGTGGTCGATGTTGCCCGCCACGGACACCACCAGGTTCGACGGGACGTAGTGCTGCCGGTAGTAGCCGTGGATCCGGTCCCGGGACAGCGCGTTGATCGACTCCTCGGTGCCGAGGATGGGACGCCCGAGCGGGGTGTCGCCGTACAGCGCCGTGGAGAACTCGTCGTGGATCAGGTCGCCCGGGTCGTCGTCGCGCATGTGGATCTCTTCGAGGATCACGCCGCGCTCGGCCTCGACGTCCTCGGGCCGGTTCAGCGACGCCGCCACCATGTCGGAGACCACGTCCACCGCGAGGGGCAGGTCGGAGTCCAGGACCCGCGCGTAGTAGCAGGTGTACTCCTTGGCGGTGAACGCGTTGAGGTCGCCGCCGACCGCGTCGATCGCCGCGGAGATCTCCAGCGCCGACCGCCGCCGGGTGCCCTTGAACAGCACGTGCTCGAGGTAGTGGCTGGCTCCGGCGTCGGCGGGGGCCTCGTCGCGGGAGCCGACCGCCGCCCAGACGCCGAACGCCGCGGAGCGCACGGTCGGCATCGTCTCGGTGATGATCCGCAGCCCGCCGGGCAGGACGGTGCGGCGGACCGCGCCGGCGCCGTCGGAGTGGATCGTGGTGGTGGTGCCGGGCTCCTGCGCCCTCGCCGGCAGGGTCACGTGTCGCTCACATTCCGTCGGGGGAAAGCGGCCGGCCGGCCGGTCCGCAGCCTCATCGCGCTGCGGACCCGGCCGGCCGGTCATGGGTTCTGATCAGGAGTTGCGCTGGCCGGCGTCGTCGTCGGACCCGCGGCGGGTGCGGCGGCGGCGCGGACCGCGCCGGTCGTCGTCGCGGCGCTCCCGGCGCTCGCCGGACTCGCCGTCACCGGAAGCGGGCGCGGAGGCAGGCTCCTCGCCGCCGTCCGCCTCGGCCTTCCCGGCGGCCTCGCGCTCGACCACCTCGACCGGCACCAGCGACAGCTTGCCGCGCTGGTCGATCTCGGTGACCTCGACCTGGATCTTCTCGCCGACGCCCATCACGTCCTCGACGTTCTCGATCCGGGCGCCGCCGTGCAGCTTGCGGATCTGCGAGACGTGCAGCAGGCCGTCCTTGCCGGGCAGCAGCGACACGAACGCGCCGAACGTGGTGGTCTTGACGACGGTCCCGAGGAACCGCTCGCCGACCTCCGGCATGTGCGGGTTGGCGATCGAGTTGATCGCCTGCCGCGCGGCCTCGGCGGACGGCCCGTCGGTGGCGCCGACGTAGATCGTGCCGTCGTCCTCGATCGTGATGTCGGCGCCGGTGTCGTCCTGGATCGAGTTGATCATCTTGCCCTTGGGGCCGATGACCTCGCCGATCTTGTCGACCGGAACCTTGATCGTGATGATCCGCGGCGCGTTCGGGCTCATCTCGGCGGGCGCCTCGATGGCCTCCTGCATCACGTCCAGGATCGCCAGGCGGGCGCCCTTGGCCTGCTTCAGCGCGGCGGCCAGCACCGAGGCCGGGATGCCGTCGAGCTTGGTGTCCAGCTGCAGCGCCGTGATGAGGTCACGGGTGCCGGCGACCTTGAAGTCCATGTCGCCGAAGGCGTCCTCGGCGCCGAGGATGTCGGTCAGCGTGACGTACTCGTCGCCCTCCTTGATCAGACCCATCGCGATGCCCGCCACCATCTGCCGGAGCGGGACGCCCGCGTCCAGCAGCGACATGGTGGACGCGCACACCGAGCCCATCGAGGTGGAGCCGTTGGAGCCGAGCGCCTCCGACACCTGCCGGATCGCGTACGGGAACTCCTCGCGCGAGGGCAGCACCGGGATCAGGGCGCGCTCGGCGAGGGCGCCGTGGCCGATCTCGCGGCGCTTCGGGGAGCCGACCCGGCCGGTCTCGCCGGTGGAGTACGGCGGGAAGTTGTAGTTGTGCATGTAGCGCTTGGTGCGCTCGGGGTTCAGCGTGTCGATCGTCTGCTCCATGCGGAGCATGTTCAGCGTCGTCACGCCGAGGATCTGCGTCTCGCCGCGCTCGAACAGCGCCGAGCCGTGCACCCGCGGGACGACGTGCGCCTCGGCGGTCAGCTGGCGGATGTCCTTCGAGCCGCGGCCGTCGATGCGCAGCCCGTCGCGGATCACGCGCTCGCGGACCAGCTTCTTGGTGACGGCGCGGTAGGCGGCGGAGATCTCCTTCTCGCGCCCCTCGAACTGCTCGGCGAGCTTCTCGGCGGCGGCCGCCTTGATCTCGTCGAGCCGGGACTCGCGCTCCTGCTTGCCGGCGATGGTCAGCGCCTGCGCCAGGTCTCCGCTGACCGCGTCGGTGACGGCGGCGAGCACGTCGTCCTGGTAGTCCAGGAAGATCGGGTACTCGGCGGTCTCCTTGGCGGCGACGGCCGCGAGGTCGCTCTGCGCCTTGCACAGCGCCTTGATGAACGGCTTGGCCGCCTCGAGGCCCTCGGCGACGGTCTCCTCGGTGGGCGCGGTCGCGCCCTCGCCGACGAGCTTGATGGTGTCGCGGGTGGACTCCGCCTCCACCATCATGATCGCGACATCGCCGTCGGCCAGCACCCGGCCGGCCACGACCATGTCGAAGGTCGCGCGCTCCAGCTCGGGGTGGGTCGGGAAGCCGACCCACTGGCCGTCGATCAGCGCGACGCGGACGCCGCCGATCGGGCCCGAGAAGGGCAGGCCCGCCAGCTGCGTGGACATCGAGGCGGCGTTGATCGCCACGACGTCGTACAGGTGGTCGGGGTGCAGCGCCATGATCGTCTCGACGACCTGGATCTCGTTGCGCAGGCCCTTGGCGAACGACGGGCGCAGCGGCCGGTCGATCAGCCGGCAGGTCAGGATGGCGTCCTCGGACGGACGCCCCTCGCGGCGGAAGAACGAGCCCGGGATGCGCCCGGCGGCGTACATCCGCTCCTCGACGTCCACGGTCAGCGGGAAGAAGTCCAGGTTGTCCTTGGGCTTCTTGGACGCGGTGGTCGCCGACAGCACCATCGTCTCGTCGTCGAGGTAGGCGACGGCGGAGCCGGCCGCCTGCCGGGCCAGCCGGCCGGTCTCGAAGCGGATGGTGCGGGTGCCGAACGTGCCGTTGTCGATCACGGCTTCGGTGGTCTGCGCACCGTCGATGCGCACGGCTTCTGTCACGGGAAACCTCCTCATGGGTTCCATGTCGGTCCTCGCGGCCGTTTCCCGTTGGCTGTCACGCTGCCGGTCTTCGATCGAAGCACCCGGATCGAGAGCGCCGCCGACGCGGCGGAACGGATCCGGAAGCCACTACCGAGGACCGGCCCGCACCAGCGGTGTCCGCGAGGCTTGTCTGAAATTGGGGCCGGGGCCGGGCAGGCCCGCCGGCCGTAAAAGGAAGGGAGTGGCCCGGCGGGCCACTCCCTCACCCTGCTAGCGCCGCAGCCCGAGTCGCTCGATCAGCTGCCGGTAGCGGTTGATGTCCTTGTTCGCGAGGTACTTCAGGAGCCGGCGACGACGGCCGACCAGCAGCAGCAGGCCGCGGCGGCTGTGGTGGTCGTGCTTGTGCTCCTTGAGGTGCTCGGTCAGATCGTTGATGCGGCGCGTCAGCAGCGCGACCTGGACCTCCGGGGATCCGGTGTCACCCTCAGTGGTCGCGTACTCGGCGATGATCTGGTTCTTGGTGGCGGTGTCGAGCGACACGTGGCTCCTTCGATGGATTCGTCACCCGCAGATCCAGGCCCGGTGGGCGCACGGGTCCGCATGGTGCGTGTTAAGAGGGTGGCGGGCCGCATGAGGGTGCAGCCAGCCGCGCCGGGGCCCTTCCCGGCGACTATTCACCGTACCACGGCGTGTTGGCTGCAAGCCCGGCCCGAGGTGCTCGCCTGGCGGCTCGCACCTCGACCGGTCTTGGGCGAGCGCGACCTCGCTTCGCGAGCTTCCCGGTGGGGGGCTCGCCTTCGGCATTGCCCCTACCGGTCAGGTTGCGTGCTCGCGTGACGGTCGAGGTCTCCTGCGCGAGCGCGACGGGGTTTCAGGCGGCTCAGGAGGTGATCTCGCGGGCTCGGGCCACGTCGCGGTGCATCTCCTCGATGAGCGCTTCGACGGAGTCGAACTTCAACGTGTCGCGGATGCGGGCGGTGAAGTCGACGGCCATGTGCTCGCCGTAGAGGTCGAGGTCGTCGCGGTCCAGGGCGTAGGCCTCCACGGTCCGCTCCCCCGCGCCCTCGAAGGTCGGGTTCGTCCCGATGGAGATCGCCGCCGGCCAGCGGAAGGCGGGGTAGCGGTCGGAGTCGCAGACCAGCCAGCCCCCGTAGACGCCGTCCGCCGGGATCTCCGTGTGCGGCATCGTCTCCAGGTTGGCGGTGGGGAACCCGAGCGCGCGGCCCCGCTGGTGGCCGCGCACGACGACGCCCTCGACGCGGTGCGGACGGCCGAGCGCGTGCGCCGCCGCCTCGACGTCGCCCGCGTCGAGCCGTCCCCTGATGTAGGTGGACGAGATCGTGTCGCCGTCGGCCACCAGCGGCATGCCCTCGGCCGTGAAGTCGTACTTCTCGCCGAGCTCCCGCAGCAGCGCCACGTCCCCCTTGGCCTTGTGCCCGAACCGGAAGTCCTCGCCGACGATCACGTGGGCGGCGTGCAGCCGGTCGACCAGCACCGACTGGACGAACTCGTCCGGCGGCACCTTCGACAGCTCCAGCGTGAAGGGCACGACCACGACCGCGTCGGTGCCGAGGCCCTCCAGCAGCTCGACGCGGCGCCTGGTCGTGGCGAGCAGCGGCGGGTGCGTGCCGGGCCGGACGACCTCGTCCGGATGCGGGTCGAACGTGATGACCACCGAGCGCAGCCCGCGGCGGCGCGCCTCCTCGGCGGCGGCGCCCACGATCCGCTGGTGGCCGCGGTGCACGCCGTCGAACACCCCGATGGTGATCACCGAACGGCCCCAGTCTGCGGGAACCTCGTCGAGGCCATTCCAGCGCCGCACCATGCTCTCCCTGCGTAGGACGTTCCTGTCAGGTACTTCTTTGCCGTCCTCAAGAGTGCCATGCGGGGGCCGGGTTGGTCGCACCCAGGGGGCGTGGTGTGCGGCACCCGCCCCCCGGCGCGTCCGGCGGACGGCGTCAGCCGGACTGGTAGACGACCAGCGACACCGCGATGTACTGCAGGACGTAGGCCGCCAGCGTGCAGGCGTGGAACACCTCGTGGAACCCGAACCAGCTGGGGAACGGGTCCGGGCGGCGCAGCCCGTACACCACTCCCCCGACGCTGTAGCAGATCCCGCCGAGCGCGACCAGGAGGCAGGCGGCCAGGCCCGCCCCGGACAGGAACTGCGGCAGGAACAGCACCGCCACCCAGCCGAGCACGATGTAGAGGGTGACGTAGAGGGCGCGGGGAGCGCCGATCCAGGTCGTCCGGAAGACGACCCCGGCGATGGCCCCGGTCCACACGATGGCGAGGACGGCCACGCGCACGCCGCCGTCCAGCGCCAGCACGGCGAACGGCGTGTACGTCCCCGCGATGATCAGATAGATGTTGGCGTGGTCGAAGCGGCGCAGCACCTCGATCAGCCGGTGCGACCGCTGCCGGTGGTACGTCCCCGAGATCCCGAACAGCATCCCCGACGTCGCCACGTACAGCGCCGACGCCAGCCGCGCCTCCCTACTCGGGCCGAGCGCCACCAGCACGAGCCCCGCGACGAGCACCGCGGGGAACGCACCCAGGTGCAGCCAGCCGCGCAGTCGCGGCCGCGTGGGGGACGCCACCGGGGGGTCGTCTTTCACCGTGGTCACGGACACCTCCTCACGAACCTACGCTTAAGTAGGTTACGCGACCGTAGGTTGGCGGCGCATCCCTTCCTCCGGTGATGCTCGCCACGGGACGGCACCGCGCTCGCCCAGGGTCAGGAGACGAACACCGCGAGGGACTTGGCGACGGGGCCCCGCTCCTCGACGAGCGCGAGCAGCGTCCCGTCCGGCGCGAAGACGCCCACCGGGCCGGGCCCGAGGCCGACGGCCGGCAGCCGCCCGCCGTGCGCGACCTTGCGGGCGTCGTCGTCGGAGACGTCCCGCCGCGGGAACACCGCCCCGACGGCCTCGGCCATCGGCAGGATCTCCAGCTCCTCGGCGAGCCGGTCGAGCGTGCGCGCCATCGACAGGTCGTAGGGCCCGACGCGGGTGCGGCGCAGCGCGGTCAGATGGCCGCCGCAGCCGAGCGAGGCGCCGAGGTCGCGGGCCAGCGCCCGGATGTAGGTCCCCGACGAGCACGACACCGAGGCGTCCACGTCGATCAGGCCGCCGTGCCGCCGGACGTCCAGCACCGTGAACTCGTCCACGGTCACCGGGCGCGCGGCGAGCTCCACGTCCTCGCCCTTGCGGGCCATCTTGTAGGCCCGCTCACCGTTCACCTTGATCGCGCTGACCTGCGGCGGGACCTGCTGGATCGTCCCGGTCAGCTCCGCGACGCCGGCCCGCAGCGCCTCCTCGGTGACGGCCTCGGCCGACGCGGTCGCGATGGTCTCGCCCTCCGCGTCGTCGGTGTTGGTCGACTCGCCCAGCCGGATCGTGGCGTCGTAGCCCTTGCGGGTCAGCGCGAGATGCCCGAGCAGGCGGGTGGCCTTCTCGATCCCGAGGACGAGCACTCCCGTCGCCATCGGGTCCAGCGTGCCCGCGTGCCCGACCCGCCGGGTCTTCGCCAGCCGCCGCATCTTCCCCACGACGTCGTGCGACGTCCAGCCGGCGGGCTTGTCCACGATGACGAGTCCCGAATCCATGCTCTTGCTTCACCTCGAAGACGGCGGGCGGACGGAGGACGGCGATTCTAGCCGTCCCTCACCCTTGCAGGTTCTCCCCAGGGCACGGCTTCGCTCCGGTCACTGGTCGGAGGGCAGAAGGGCGCGCAGCCGGTCGAGCGCCTCGTCGACCGGCCCTCCCCAGACGAACCCCGCCATCTCTCGGTGACCGCCGCCGTCGAGCGCCGCGCACACCTTGCTCAGATCGACGTGGCCCTTGGAGCGGGCGGAGAAGTACCAGCGGCCGTCGTCGGTCTCCTTGCACACGACGGCGACCTCGGCCTCATCGGTCCGGCGCAGCTGGTCGATGACGCCTTCGAGCTGCTCGTACGGCAGGCCGCGGCGGTCCGTGCGGGCGATCGCCGTCCAGACCAGGCCGCGGCCGCCCGCGGCGTCGCGTTCCAGCCGGGCCCGCGCCAGCGCGCCCGCGAGGACCTGCAGGTAGTCGAACGGGGCCCGGTCCCACAGCTCCCGGCTGACCGTCTCCGGCCGGACGCCCGCCGTCAGCAGCCGTCCTGCCAGGTCGTGGACCTCGGGTGTCGTGGAGGGGTACTTGAACGAGCCGGTGTCGCTGGCGAGCCCCGCGTACAGGCCCTGGGCGATGTCGCGGTCGAGCGGCACGCCGAGCCTGCGGATCAGTTCCTCGACCAGCACCGCCGTGGCGGCGGCGTCCGGATCGACCAGCCGCACGCCGCCGAACCCGGTGTTGGACGCGTGATGGTCGATGACGATCAGGGCGCCGGCCCGGTCGGCGGCGCCCGCGAGCGAGCCGAGCCGGGCGCGGCCCGCCGCGTCCAGCGAGATCATCAACTTCGGGTCGCGCGGCATCCGGGCCGGTTCGACCAGCATCTCCTGGCCCGGCAGGAACCGCAGGATCGCCGGGACGCCGAACGGCTCCCCGAACGAGGCCAGGCAGCGCTTGCCGCACGCGCGCAGCGCCTGGGCGAGCGCCAGCATCGAGCCGAGCGCGTCGCCGTCGGGGACCACGTGGCAGGCGAGGCAGATCTCGTCGGCCTCGCGGATCAGCTCGACCGCGCGGTCCCAGTCGAGCTCGGCGGACGCCCCGCCGGACCCGGCCGCGAGCCCGGGCCGGGACGGGGAGCCGGACCCGGCCGGAACGCCCGCCTCGAACGGACCGCCGGACTCGGACTCGGGCGGCACGCCGGACGCGGACGTCGCACCGGCCTCGGCATGCCCGTCGGACCTGGACGCCATGCCCGGCCCGGAGAGCCCGCCCTGACCGGACGGTGCGCCCTGACCGCAGAACGCGCCCGGTAGGGCGCGGGCCGCGGTCTCGGCCGGGCCGTTCACGATGACGGGCGTCCGGAGCGGCCGTCCTCACCGTCCCGTGCGGCGTCGTGCCCGTCGAAGCCGGCCTCGTCCTCGTCGAGGTCGTCGTCCTCGTCCTCGTCGGAACCGGGCTCGCGGTAGGGGTTGGCGTCCCCCGCGGGGGACGCGCCCTGCGCGGCCCGCGCGACCTCGGCGTCCTTGGCGCGCGCCTGGGCCAGCAGGTCGTCGATGTGCGCCGCGTTCTCCATCAGGGAGTCCATCACGAAGGTGATGCTGGGCGTGTGGCGGACGCCCGTCTTCCTGCCCACCTCCGACCGGATGACGCCCTTGGCGCTCTCCAGCGCGGCGGCCGTCTCGGCGCGCTCGCCGTCCGACCCGTACACCGTGTAGTACACGGTGGCATCGCGGAGGTCGTTGGTGATGCGGGTGTCCGTCACGGTCACGAAGCCGAGCCGCGGATCCTTGATCCGCCTCTCCAGCATCTCGGCGACGATCTGCTGGATGCGGTCGGCGAGCTTGCGCGCGCGAGCTGCGTCCACCATGATCGCACTCCCTTTCTATGGTCTGAGCGGGAAGGTCGGTTCCCGCTCCTTCATTGTGGGGCGGGGCCCGCCCGCGTGCCCGTCAGTCCTCGCTGCTGTACAGGCGCTGCCGGGCGGACAGCAGTTCGATCTCCGGCCGCCCGGCCACGAGCCGCTCGCACTGGTCGAGGACCTCGGTGCAGTTGGCCGCCGTGCCCGACACCACCGCCACTCCGATCTCCGCCCTGCGGTGGAGGTCGTTGTCGCCGGTCTCGGCGACGGCCACCGCCGGGAAGCGCTTGTGCACCTCGGCGATGACGGGACGCAGGACGGACCGCTTCTGCTTCAGCGAGCGGACGTCCCCCAGCAGCAGGTCGAGAGTCAGCGCACCCACGTACACCTGGTCGATCACCTCGAAGTCATCAGAGAGGGAACGACGGAGGTCATCCACCGTGTTCCCGGACATGACAGACGCCAGGCTAGAAGATCCGCCTGGCGCTTGGTCACCCAATTAACGATCACATCGTCGGCGTGCCCGGAAGGGCCGCCGGGCCGGCCGCCCGCGCGGCCCCCCGAGGGGCCGCGCGGACCTGCCGTCCGCCTCAGTCGCGGGGCTTCTCCCGCATCTCGAAGCACTCGATGACGTCACCGAGCTTGATGTCGTTGTAACCGACACCGATGCCGCACTCGAAGCCCTCGCGGACCTCGGTCGCGTCGTCCTTGAAGCGGCGCAGCGACGACACCGTGAGGTTGTCGGCGACCACGACGCCGTCGCGGACGAGGCGGGCCTTGGCGTTGCGCTGGATGATCCCCGAGGTGACCATCGAGCCGGCGACGTTGCCGATCCGCGGCACCTTGAAGATCTCGCGGACCTCGGCGGTGCCGAGCTGGGCCTCTTCGAACTCCGGCTTGAGCATGCCCTTGAGGGCCGCCTCGATCTCCTCGATCGCCTGGTAGATGATCGAGTAGTACCGGATGTCGACGCCCTCGCGGTCGGCCAGCTCCTGCGCGTTGCGCTCAGGCCGCACGTTGAAGCCGATGATGACCGCGCCCTCGGACGCCAGCGACAGGTTGACGTCGTCCTGCGTGATCGCGCCGACGCCGCGGCGGATGATCCGCAGGTTGACCTCGTCGCCCACGTCGATCTTGAGGAGGGAGTCCTCCAGTGCCTCGACGGAACCGGACACGTCGCCCTTGAGGATGAGCAGCAGCTCCTGCCGCTCGCCCCGCTCCAGGTCCTTGAACAGCTCTTCCAGCGAGCTGCTCTTGCGGCTCTTGAGCAGTTCGGCGTTGCGCTTGCGCGCGACCCGCTTGTCGGCGATCTGCCGGGCGACCCGGTCGTCCTCGACGACCAGGAAGTTGTCGCCCGCGCCGGGCACGGCCGCGAGGCCGAGCACCATCACCGGACGGGACGGGCCCGCCTCCTCGACGCTGTTGCCGTTCTCGTCGAGCATCGCCCGGACGCGGCCGTTGGCCACGCCGCAGACGATCGAGTCGCCGACCCGCAGCGTGCCGCGCTGGACCAGCACGGTCGCCACGGCGCCCCGGCCCTTGTCCAGGTGGGCCTCGATGGCCGAGCCCTGGGCGGGCATGTCGGGGTTGGCCTTCAGGTCGAGCGTGGCGTCGGCGGTCAGGACGATCGCCTCCAGCAGCCCGTCGATGTTGGTCCCCTGCTTGGCGGACACGTCGATGAACTGCGTGTCGCCGCCGAACTCCTCGGCGACCAGGCCGTACTCGGTGAGCTGCGCCCGGACCCGGTTCGGGTCCGCGCCCTCGACGTCGATCTTGTTGACCGCGACGACGATCGGGACCCCGGCCGCGGTGGCGTGGTCGATCGCCTCGGTGGTCTGCGGCTTGACGCCGTCGTCGGCGGCGACCACCAGCACCACCAGGTCGGTGGTGTCGGCACCGCGGGCACGCATGGCGGTGAACGCCTCGTGACCCGGGGTGTCGATGAAGGTGATCTTGCGCTCCTCGCCGTCGACCTCGGTCTCGACCTGGTAGGCGCCGATGTGCTGGGTGATGCCGCCGGCCTCGCCCGCCTGCACGTTGGCGTGCCGGACGGCGTCCAGCAGCTTGGTCTTACCGTGGTCGACGTGGCCCATGACGGTGACGACCGGCGGACGCGACTGGAGGTTCTCCTCGCCGCCCTCGTCCTCGCCGTACTCGATGTCGAAGGACTCGAGCAGCGCGCGGTCCTCGTCCTCGGGGCTGACGACCTGGACGTCGAAGTCCAGTTCGAGCCCGAGCGCCATCAGGTCGTCGGGGTCGACCGACTGGGTCGCGGTGACCATCTTGCCGAGGTGCATCATGATCGCGACGAGCGACGCCGGGTTGGCGCCGATCTTCTCGGCGAAGTCGGTCAGGGACGCGCCCTGCGGCAGCCGGATCGTCTTGCCGTTGCCGCGCGGAGCCGAGACGCCGCCGACGGCGGGCGCCTGCATGTTCTCGAACTCTTGACGACGCGCCCGCTTCGACTTGCGTCCGCGCGCCGGGCGCCCGCCGGGACGCCCGAAGGCTCCCTGCGTGCCGCCGCGACCGCGACCGCCGCCACCGGGACGGGGGCCGAAGCCGC
>NZ_JBFARL010000198.1:0-13858 GCF_040674655.1 Actinomadura sp. NPDC049753
CGGCCCCGGCCGTCCGGCCGGGGCCGCGGACATAGCGGAATGAAAACCTTTGTCAAGCCTGGAATTCTCCCGGGTCCGTGATTACCGTCTGCGGGTGGGTGTTCATCCTCCGTCTGCGAAAGGACCCCGCATGTCTCTCGACGTGACCCCGGAACTGCTGGAGACGGCGCAGAAGGGCGAGGTCGGCGACGCGGACTTCGTCGAGTGCATCAGGACCTCCCTCCCCTACGCCTGGGACATGATCAGCGGCCTCGTGGCCCGGCTCCAGGTGGACGGCGGAGACTTCGCCGACAACCTCACCCCGCCGCCGGACGAGAAGGCGCGCGGCCAGCTCCTCCGCGTCCTCGCGAGCGACGCCATGCGCGGCGCGCTGGAGCGTTACTTCGGGGTGAGACTCGCGTTCCAGAACTGCCACCGCGTCGCGGTCTTCCCCACCCAGGACTCCTCCGCCTACCGGACGTTCGTCACGGCCCGCGAACAGATCCTCAACCAGTCGCCCGAACTCCGCGACTGCTGACCCGCTCCCCCTCACGCGGCGCGCCGACCCGTTCGGCGCGCCGCGCGCTGTTCGGCGAGGTGATCAGAGGATGTCCCGGAAGGGGCGCCCGCGCCGGAGTGCGTGACTGCCGGTTCTTCACGTGGCGGCGCGGACTTCGGGGAGGACTTCCCGGCCGAGGCGGTCGATGTTCTCCAGGGTGGCGGTGCGGGAACCGGCGGCTTCGACCAGGAGGATCAGGTGCCTGATGCCGCTTCGCTCGACCGTGGCCAGGAGGGACTCGGCGCAGTCGTCCGGTGAGCCGATCGGGTGGAGGTCGCACATCAGGCGCGTGTAGGCGACGGGGTCGCGGGACGGGCGCGGGCGGCCGTCCACGGCGACGTATCCCTCCAGGCCGGGGCCGAGCCAGCGCGGCATCCCGTCCATGAGGGCGGCGACCGCCTGCTCTCGCGAGTCGGCGACCTGGGCCACATGGGTCGACACGTGCGGCAAGGACGGGTCGCCGTGCCGGGCGACGGCGGCGGCCTTCTCGTCCGGGCCGACATGCATGCCGAGGAGCATCGGCAGGCCGCGTTCCGCCGCCAGCGCCTCGGTCGCGGGGGACGTGCAGGCGACCGTCACCGGCGGCGGGACCGGCGCCCGCGGGACGACCGGCACCTCGCGGAAGGCGAAGTGATCGCCCGACCAGCCGACACGGCCGGACCGCAGCCACGCCAGGAGGAGGTCGAGGGATTCGGCGAAGCCGTGCTCGTAGCGGGGGAGGCCCGTGCCGAACACCTCCAGGTCGCGCCACGGCCCGCCGCGCCCGACGCCCAGCCGGAAGCGGCCGCCGGACAGCAGCGCCAGCATCGCGGACTGCTCGGCCAGCGCCACCGGATGCTGGGTGGACAGCACGCTCACCGCCGTCCCGACGCCGACCCGTGTCGTGGCGGCGAGCAGATGTCCGGCCAGCACGGTCGCGGACGGCACCACCCCGTACGACATGAAGTGGTGCTCGGCGAGCCACACGTCGTCGAACCCGGCGCGCTCGGCGGCGAGGGCGGCCTCGACGGTGCGGGACAGGGCTGCGGCGTCGTCCTGGCCGGGGAAACGGGCGGCGAGGAGGAAGATTCCGAGGCGCACGTCCCCGTCGTACCCGCCATGGGCGACGGGCGACCGCTCTGCAAGACTGCGGTCCATGACTGGTGGTTCGTTCAGCAGGGTCGGGGTCGTCGGACTGGGCACGATGGGCGCGGGCATCGCCGAGGTGCTGGCGCGGGGCGGCCTCGCGGTCGTCGGCATCGAGGTGAACCGGGAGGCGCTGGAGCGCGGGCGCGGCAACCTGGAGTCCTCGACCGGACGGGCCGTCAAGCGCGGCAGGCTCAGCGGGGACGCGCAGCGCGAGATCCTCGGCCGCATCGCGCTGTCGACCGACTTCGCCGACCTCGGCGACTGCGACCTCGTCATCGAGGCCGTCCCCGAGCGGCTCGACCTGAAGCGCACGGTGTTCGCCGAGCTCGACCGCGTGTGCCGGGACGACGCCGTCCTCGCCACCAACACCTCCTCCCTGTCGGTCACCGACATCGCGGTCACCACCGGCCGTCCCACCAAGATCGTCGGGGTGCACTTCTTCAACCCGGCGCCGGTCATGAAGCTCGTCGAGGTCATCGGGACCGTCCTCACCGAGCCGGAGGCCGTCGCCCGGGTCGCCGGGCTGGTCGAGGGGCTCGGCAAGACGCCGGTGACGATCGGGGACCGGGCCGGGTTCGTCGCCAACCGCCTCCTGTTCGGCTACCTGAACCAGGCCGCGACCATGCTGGAGACCGGGCACGCGACCCGCGACGACATCGACGCCGCGATGAAGGCGGGCGCCGGGCTGCCGATGGGCCCGTTCACCCTGATGGACCTGATCGGCCTCGACACCTGCCTCGAGGTGCTGGACGCGATCTACGCCGAGTCCCGCGACCGCCGCCACGCCGCCTCGCCGCTGCTCCGCGAGCTCGTCACCGCCGGGCTGCTCGGCCGCAAGACCGGCCGGGGCTTCTACACCTACGACAAGTCCGGGCAGGCCGAGGAGGAGACGGCCGGCGCGGCGGCGCCGACCGTCGGCGTCGTCGGCGTCGGGCCGCTCGCGGACGCGGTCGCCGCGCTGTGCGACCGGGCGGGCGCACGGGTCGGCGACTCCGCCGCCGACCTCGCGGGCTGCGACCTGATCGTCGAGGCCGCGGAGGACCCCGAGGCCGCGCGGGCCCTGCTGTCCGCCGCCGTCCAGGCCGCCAAGCCCGGAACGGTCATCGCGGTGACCTCGGTGGACGGCTCCGCGATCCGGCAGGCCATGGCCACCGGACGCCCGGCCGACGTCGTCGGGCTGCACCTGCCCGACCCGGCCGGCGCCCTGGCGGAGATGTCCGCCACGGTCGCGACCGCGCCGGACGTCGCCGACCGCGCCGCCGGCCTGCTCGCGCGTCTCGGCCTCACCGTCGTGCGCTGCCGCGACCGCGCCGGTTTCATCGTCGACGCCCTGCGCCTGCCGTACCTGAACGACGCCGCCGCCATGCTCGGCGCCGGATATGCCGACGCCGACTCCATCGACGCCGCGATGACGCTGGGCTGCGGCTACCCGACGGGCCCCATCGCCGACCTCGACCGCATCGGCCCCGGCCGCGCCGTCACGGTCCTGCGCGCCCTGCACGCCGAGACCCGCGACCCGGCCCTGGCCCCGGCCCCCCTCCTCGTGGAGCACGCGACGGCCGGAAAGCCCCTGCGCTAGCCCTCCGTCACGCGCGGGCGGCCCGCCGGGGTGGTCGGGTTCATATGCTTTAGGGCATGAGCCCCCGGAAGAACCGCCGTGCCGCATCCGGACGTTCCGCCCGGGGCGGGGGCACGTCGTGGGCTCAGGAGACCGAGGAGGGGCCGGACGGCGAGTGGATCGTCCGGTCGATCTCCGGGGCCGGGGCGGCCAAGCCGTACCGCTGCCCGGGCTGCGACCAGGAGATCCCGCCGGGCGTCGGCCATGTCGTCGCGTGGCGGGCGGGTGACGGCGGGGACGACCGGCGGCACTGGCACCGGCCCTGCTGGCAGGCCCGGAACCGCCGGTCGCCGCGCGTGCTGCGGTCGCGCAACGCCCCGCGGTACTGACGACCGGCGTCCCGAGCGCGGACGCCGCCCGGCCGAGTGAGAGAAGAGAGATCGATGGCGGAGATCAGGGCGGCCTCGGTGCTGCCGGCGCGGCGCGAGGAGATCACGCTGCACACGTCCGACGGCCTGGAGCTGGTCGGGGAGCTGGCGCTGCCGCCGGAGCGGCCCCCGGTCGCGACGCTGGTCTGCCTGCATCCGCTGCCCACGGCCGAGGGCATGATGGACAGCCACGTCCTGCGCAAGGCGTCCTTCCGGCTGCCCGCGCTCGCCGGCCTCGCCGTCCTGCGGTTCAACACGCGGGGGACGACGTCGGCGCGCGGCACGAGCCAGGGCGAGTTCGGCGACGGCGAGACCGAGCGGTTCGACGTGGCGGCGGCGCTGGAGTACACCGAGTACCACGACCTGCCGCGGCCGTGGCTGCTCGGCTGGTCGTTCGGCACCGAGCTGGCGCTCAGGTGGGGGCGGGACCCGCTGGTCGAGGGCGCGATCCTGCTGTCGCCTCCGCTGAAGAGGGCCGGCGACGCCGACCTCGACGCGTGGGGCGCCGACGGGCGGCCCCTCGTGGCGCTGGTGCCGGAGTTCGACGACTACCTGCGCCCGGCGGAGGCGCGGGAGCGGTTCAAGCGCGTCCCGCAGGCCGAGGTGGTCGCGGTGGACAACGCCAAGCACCTCTGGGTGGGCGAACCCTACGTCCGGATAGTGCTGAACGAGATCGTCAAGCGGGTCGCGCCGGCCGCCTACCCGCTCCCCACCGAATGGGATGAAACGGACAGATAAACACGTGCGGCCGATCGCGGCCACTCCGTCCCACCGGCCGCGCCGGCGGGCGACCATTGCCCAATGACGGTGCAGCTGTACGCAAGGGACGTAGGGACCGGCACACCGCTCGTGCTGCTGCACGCCTTCCCGCTGTCGTCGGCGATGTGGCTCGCCCAGCGCGAGGGCCTCGCGGGCCGGTTCAGGGTCATCACCCCGGACCTGCGCGGTTTCGGCGGCTCCCGGCTGGGCGACGACGAGCCGTCCCTCGACGCGATGGCCGACGACGTCGCCCGCGCGTGCCGCTCGCTCGGGGTCCGGCGGGCCGTCGTCGGCGGGCTGTCCATGGGCGGGTACGTGGCGATGGCGCTGTGCCGGCGGCACCCCGACCTCGTCCTCGGCCTCGTGCTGGCCGCCACCCGCGCCACCGCCGACACCGCCCCCGTCCGGGAGAACCGGCTGCGGCAGGCCGGCGCCCTCGAAGCCGAGCGCAGCACCCGCGTCCTCGTGGACGAGGTGCTGCCCGGCCTCGTCGGCCCCACCACCTACCGGCAGCGGGCGCTGGTCTACGGGCGGGTCCGCGGCCTCGTCCAGGCGGCGCCGCCGCTCGCCGCCGCGTGGGCGCAGCGCGCCATGGCGGGACGCGCGGACTCCTCCGAGACGCTCCGCGGCCTCCGCGCCCCCGCGCTCGTCATGATCGGGGACGAGGACGCGCTGTCCACCGAGGACGAGGCCCGCGCCATGGCCGAGGCGATGCCGAACGCCGAGATGCTGGTCATCCCGCGCGCCGGGCACCTGTGCGCGGTGGAGCAGCCCGAGCTGTTCAACCAGGCGGTGGCGGAGTTCGCCGCCGCCCTCGCCCGGACGTCCCGCTGAACCCGGCGCGGGCGCGCCCGGGCGAGGCCTACAGCGTCTCCTGGCGCGGCATGACGACCTCGCGGATCAGCAGCGAGATCGCCGCCGCCGTGGGGATCGCCAGCAGCGCGCCGACCACGCCGAGCAGGGCCGCGCCGACCAGCGCCGCCACGATCGTCACCGCGGGCTGGACGTCCACGGTCCGCTTCATCACCCGCGGATAGACGAGGTAGTTCTCCACCTGCTGGTAGACGACGTAGAAGATTGCGCACACGATGAGGTCGGTCGTGGTCCCGGTCAGGAACGCCACCAGGGAGACGATCACCGCGCCGATCGTGGCGCCGATCAGCGGGACGAGGTCGGTCACCGCGACGATCAGCGCGAGCGCGAGCGCGTACTTCACCCCGAGGATCGACAGGAAGATGTACGAGCACACGCCCGCGATGAGCGCGATCGTGAACTGGCCGGCGACGTAGCCGCCGATCCGGTCGAGGATCTCGTCGCCGAGCAGGGCGACACGGGCCCGCCGGGTGCGCGGGGCGAGCTGGTAGAAGAACGTCTTGATCTGCGGCAGCGAGCTGAGGAAGTACAGCGTCAGGATCAGGATCGTGATCGTCTGGAAGATGCCGTTGATCGCGACCTTGCCGATGCCGGTGGCGGTGTCGGTGAGGCCCTTCTGGAAGCCGTCGCCGTTCACCGTCTTCTCGGCGCGTTCCAGCAGGCCGTAGCGCTTGTCCCAGTCGGCCAGCGTCTTGTTGTTCTGGAGCTGCTGGACGTACTCGGGGATGTTGTGGCGCAGCTCGGTGACCTGCTCGGACACCGGTTGGACGAGGGAGGCGACGAATCCGGCGAAGAACAGGATCACGATCAGGAACACCGTGGCGACCGCGGCGCCGCGGGGGAGGCCGATCCTGCGCAGCCGCTCCACCGCCGGGTTGAGGCCGACCGCGAGGAACATCGCGACCACGATCATGACGAGCACCGACTTGGCGTTCGTCGCGGCCTTCACCAGCATCCAGGCGGTGATGACGCCGAGCGCCGCGGTGAACCCGAACACGAACGGGTGCGCGCGGCCGAGCGGCTGCCCGGGCTTGCCGAACGGGAACAGGTGGTCGACGCCGGCCTCGCGCTTGCGCTGCTCGACGTCGTGCGCCGGGTCGGGCGCGCCGGGCTCGGGCGCCACGGGTTCGGCGACCGGCTGCGCCGCCGGGAGGGTGACCGGAGCGCCGGTCGCCGGGTCGCGTTCTCCCACAGGCTGCTCGATCTCCTCGGGCCTCAATGCCCCACTCGGTGCGACACCGCCGTCGTCATCGCTCCCGCCCGAGCCGCTCTCGCTGGAGCCGCTCGTGCTGGAGCCGCCTTCGGCGGAGTCGGTCTCAGCGGAGCCGTTCTCGCCTGAGCCGGTCGTGCCGGACCCGGTCTCGGCGGAGTCGGTCTCGGTGGGGCCGGTGTCGGTGGGGCCGGTGTCGGTGTCGCGGGTCTCGCCGGACGGGTCGCCGTCGCGGTCCGCCTCGTCGGTGTCGTCGGCGGGGGGAGCCGGAGCGGGGACCCGGCGGCCGGTGGCGGACCGTCCCTCGCCGGGGGCGGGCTCGCGGCCGTCGTCGTGGGGGGTCTCGTCGGGCACGCCGCTCTCCTCTGTCGTGCGTCTACGGGGTTGAGACGACGGAAAGCCCGGAGGCGTTTCACCGCCTCCAGGCTTTCCGTCATGCCCGACCGTTAAGGGGTCACTCCTGCCACCAGTCCTCGTCGTCCTCTTCGGACTTCTTGGCCTGGGCCGGCTTGGCGGGCGCGGCCTTGGCGGCGGGCTGCTGCTTGGGCTGGGCCTGCTGCGCCGGGGCCGACTTCGGCTCGGCCGCCGGGATGGCGGGCTTCTCCGGGGGCGCGGCCAGCTCGGGCTCGGGGCTCATCGTCGGCGCGACGCCGCCGATGAGCTGACGCAGCTGGTTGAGGTGGCTGGTGATGCTGTCGCGCTGGCGGGTGAGCTCGTCGACCTGGCGCTGCGCCGCCGTCCGGACGCGGTCGGCCTCGGACTTGGTCTCGGCGAGCAGCTGCTCGGCCTGCGACTTGGCCTCGGCGATCACGTTGTCGGAGTTCTTGCGCGCGTTGGCCATCAGCTGCTTGGCGTGCGAGTCGGCCTCGCGCCGGGTCTGCTCGGCCTGCTGCGTCGCCTTCGCGGCGCGCTGCTCGGCGGACGCGGCGCGCTGCTCGGCCTCGGCGACGAGCTTCTGCGTCGCGGCCTGGGCGGCGGAGTGGCGCTCGGCGTCCTGCCGGTCGGCCTCCTCGCGGCGGGCGGCGAGCTGGATCTCGAACTCGGCCTCGGCCTGGGCGCGCTGGGCCTCGCTCTCCTCCAGGATGCGCTGGGCCTGGGCCCGCATCTCGTCGGCCTGCCGCTTGGCCGTGGTGAGGATCTCGTCGCGCTCCCGCTTGGTGGACGCGCGCAGCTGCGCCACCTCGCGCTCGGTGGTGGTGCGCAGCTTGGCGATCTCACGCTCGGCGGCGGCGCGCTTCTCGGCGACCTCGTGGTCGGCGGTGGCCCGCAGCTTGGCGACCTCGCGCTCGGTGGTGGAGGTCAGCTCGTCGGCCTCGCGGCGGGCGGAGGTGCGCACCTCCTCGGCCTCCCGCTCGGCCGCCTGCCGCATGTCGTCGCCCTCGCGCTGGGCGTTGGCGCGCAGCTCGGAGGCGTCGTTCTCGGCGGTGGCGCGCTGCTCGGCGGCGTCGACCTTGGCCGCGGCCTTGATCTCGTTCGCCTCCGAGCGGGCCGCCTGGACCAGCTCGGTCGCCTGCTCCTCGGCGAGCCGCAGCAGCTGCTCGATGCGGGCGCCGAGGCCGGAGTAGGTCGGACGTTCCTGCTCCTGCAGCTGCCGGTGGGCGTCCGACAGCTCGCGCTGCAGGGCCTGGGTCTGCTCGCGGGTCTGCCGCACCTCGTTGTCGAGCTGCTTGATGTGCTCGTCGACCTGGTGCCGGTCGTAGCCGCGAAGCACCACGTCGAACTCGCGCGGGGGCGTGTCTTCAAAGAAGTTGCTGAGCTGGGCGTCGATGTCGGACTGCATGTGGCTCAATCCTGATGTGACGGGGCTACGGGTGGTTCCGGGGACCGGTTGATCGCCTGGCATGACGGACGCACTTGCCCCAGACCTCTTCCGGCGAATGAAGCGTACTCCGGACACTGCCGTGTTGGGGGCTCATCTTGACGCGCTGCGTGGAATGTCCTTTTTGTTCGAGCATGCGACCAGCCCGCAGCAGCCCAGGTGTTGGGGGTGCAAATACACCAGATGTGTCCGAACGGTCACAGAGCGGCGGTCCATGCCGCGCGCTGCGTCACCGTGATATCGAACACGTCACGATCCTGGCGCACCCCCGCCGGGCCCCGCGTTACAAGATCATTCGGCGTTCGGGCGCTTCTGCACCAGCTCCGTCAGGACGCCGTGGCAGTCCTTGGGGTGCAAAAAGTTGATCAAGGAACCCATCGAACCGCCGCGCGGCGCGTCGTACAGGACGCGCACGCCCTTGCCCGCGATCCCGGCGGCCTCGTCGGCGACCGTCCCGTCCGTCCCGAACGCGATGTGGTGGACGCCCTCGCCGTTCTTCTCCATCCACTTGGCGACGGCCGAGTCCTCCCGGATCGGCTCGATGAGCTGCAGGTAGCTGGCCGCGCCGTCCCCCGTGTCGTTGATCTTGAGCATGCACTCCCGCACGCCCTGCTCCTCGTTCACCTCGAAGTGCGCGTCGGTGAAGCCGTAGGTCGCCTTGTAGAACTCGACGGTCGCGTCCAGATCGCGGCAGGCGATGCCGATGTGGTCGATACGGGTCAGCATGGGCTTTGTCCCTCCTCGGACGGCCAGGCGGGGGCGAACGGAACCGAACGTCGCTCCCGTGGGTATCGTGGCAAACGTCGCCGCAGCACCTTCCTGGAGGCCCCCACATGACCACCTCGTCCGTGATCGTCGCCGGAGCGCGCACCCCCATCGGGCGCCTGATGGGCTCGCTGAAGGACTTCTCCGCGGCCGACCTCGGTGCGCACGCGATCAAGGCGGCGCTGGAGCGGGCCGGGGTGTCCGGCGACCAGGTGCAGTACGTGATCCTCGGCCAGGTGCTGCAGGCGGGCGCGGGCCAGATCCCGTCCCGGCAGGCGGCGGTCAAGGCCGGCATCCCGATGAGCGTCCCCTCCGTCACGATCAACAAGGTCTGCCTCTCCGGGCTGGACGCGATCGCGCTGGCCGACCAGCTCATCCGGGCGGGCGAGTTCGACATCGTGGTGGCGGGCGGCATGGAGTCGATGACCCAGGCCCCGCACCTGCTGCCGAAGTCGCGCGGCGGCTACAAGTACGGCTCCGTCGAGGTCCTCGACCACATGGCCTACGACGCCCTCACCGACGCCTTCGACGGCGTCTCCATGGGCGAGTCGACCGAGCGGTACAACGCGAAGCTCGGCATCTCCCGGGAGGAGCAGGACGAGTTCTCCGCCCGCTCCCACCAGCGCGCCGCCGAGGCGATCAAGAACGGCGTGTTCGACGAGGAGATCGCCCCGGTCGAGATCCCGCAGCGGCGCGGCGAGCCCGTGGTGTTCTCCGCCGACGAGGGCGTGCGCGGCGACACCACCGCCGAGGGCCTGGCCAGGCTGCGCCCGGCGTTCAGCAAGGAGGGGACGATCACCGCCGGCTCGTCCTCGCAGATCTCCGACGGCGCCGCGGCGGTCGTGGTGATGTCCAGGGCCAAGGCCGAGGAGCTCGGCCTGACCTGGCTCGCCGAGATCGGCGCGCACGGCAACGTCGCGGGCCCGGACAATTCGCTGCAGTCCCAGCCGTCCAACGCGATCAAGCACGCCCTCGGCAAGGCGGGCCTCACCGTCGACGACCTCGACCTCATCGAGATCAACGAGGCGTTCGCCTCCGTCGGCATCCAGTCGATGCGCGACCTCGGCGTCGGCCCCGAGAAGGTCAACGTCAACGGCGGCGCCATCGCGGTCGGCCACCCGGTCGGCATGTCCGGCGCCCGCATCCTCCTGCACCTGGCCTACGAGCTGAAGCGCCGCGGCGGCGGCACCGGCGCCGCCGCCCTCTGCGGCGGCGGCGGCCAAGGGGATGGGTTGATCATCCACGTCCCGGCGCGGTAGCGCGGGGCGGGGGCAGGCCCCCGCCTCACTGGGAGGCGGGGGTGATGGTCACCGTTGTGAAGCCGAGGGCTTTGAGCATGTTCTCCAGCATCGACTTCGTGTTGGCGTCGGCGCGCTGCTTCAGGCCGCTCTGGGCCGCGGCCGTCTGGATCTTCTGGGACGCCAGGACGTAGAGCTGCTGCTGGTTGTTCGGGTTGCTGCTGAAGAAGTCGCCGAAGCGGTCGAAGACGCCGCGCTGGGTCGCGTAGACGTAGCTGTTCTTCGTGTCGAGGTTCGTCTGCTCCAGCTGGGCGGGCGGGAGGGTGACCGTCGCCGCCGTGCGGTCCGCGTTGACCTTGAGGGCGCCCGAGCCGAGCCGGGAGAAGTCCACGTAGGCGTCGACCGAGCCGTTCCCGACGAACAGGGTCCGCTTGCCGCGCAGCGAGGACGGCAGGAACTTGGCGTCCTTCTCCAGGTCCACGACGACCTGGAAGTTTCCGCTCGCCGCCTCGTAGCGGTGCAGGTCGCGGATCGACTTCAGCAGGACGGGGCCGCTGCGGTCCTTCGTCTCCTCCTTGAACGGGTTGAGCCAGTGGGGGAGGCCGTGCAGCGCCTGCTGGGCGACCAGGACGAGCGCGACGGTGGCGACGATGATCGCGACGGGGGTGAGCAGGCCGCGCCGAGGGGGGCGGGACCGGCCGGGGGACGACTTGGCGGGCGCGTCGTGCTTCCCGCCGTTCTTCGCGTCGTTCTTCGTTTCCGAGCGAGCCATGTATCCGGCATTCCCGGCAGCGGCGTCCGCTACCTCATCCGGCGGGTTCCGGCTCGGGCGGGGACGGGCGCCGCAGGTCCGACTCGTGGGTCGCCTGCTCCACCTCGATCAGCGACTCGCTGCGGAGATGCGCCTCGTGGGCGGCCCGCCCGCCCCGCACGCCGAACAGCCGTTTGGTGACGACGATGTAGACGATGAGACCGATGTTGAGCACCAGCGCGCCGGCGCGCAGCACGGTGACCTTCTCCACCAGCTCGTAGATCTCGATCGGCAGCCCGAAGCACGTCGCGACGACCGCGAAGTACTCGCCCCAGCGCTTCAGCAGCCACAGCCCGACCGCCTCGATCAGCTCGATCGCGCCGTAGACGATGAGGCCGACGGCCAGCCAGCGCAGCGTCCGCGCGTCCAGGTCGAACACGTGCCGGACGGACGTGACGACCTTGGAGTGGTCGAGGTCCCAGCCGACCTGCTCGGCGATGGGGCGCAGCAGCGGGATCTCCTTCTCGAAGATCCGCTCGATCGATCCGCGGCTGCCGGCGAAGCGCCACACCCCGTACGCGGCGACCAGCACGATCAGGCCGCGGATGCCGCGCTCCACCGCGAAGAACCGCATGATGAAGGCGTCGCGCAGCTCCCGGCCGCGCTTGACCAGCGGCGCCCGGTCGGCCGGGCCGGTCCCGTGCGGCTCGCCGTGCACGTAGGTCCCGCAGCGCAGGCATCGCCACGCGGCGCCGATGGGGGACGAGACGACGAGCCGCTCGCGCAGCCTCTCCTCGTCCGGCGCGTAGGTGATGTGTCCCTTGCGCGCGCAGGTCAGCAGGCTCCAGTCCACGCGGACACCCTAGAGGCCCTCCGGGGTCCGCATACGTCACGGTTTGCGCACGGTCGTGCGAGCGCCGTGTGAGCAACGCCATATCCGGCGCGGAAACCGCGGGCCGACGCCGTGCCGTTGAGCGGGGCGTGGACATGATTCGTGTTTTCCGGTTCGTCTCCGTCGCCGAGGCGTTCTCGTTCCTCCTCCTGCTGCTGGTCGCGATGCCGCTGAAGTACGGTGCGGACGCGCCGGTCGGCGTGCAGGTGATGGGGCCGGTGCACGGCGTCCTGTTCATGGCCTACGTCGGCCTGGTCTTCCTCGTCCGCGAGCAGCTCGGCTGGGACCTCAAGCGCACGGTGCTCGCGCTCGGCGCCGCGGTGCTGCCCGTCGCGCCGTTCTTCGTCGAGCGCCACTGGACGCGGCCCGCCGCCGAGCCGGTACCGGCCGGGCGGGGCGCCTGACCTCCCGCGTGACCGCGGTAGGCCGGGGGGTCCTGCCGTGGTCACGCGGGACGGGTCTCCAGGACGTCGTGGAGGCGGCTCTCCGTCGTGCGGGGGGCGTGGAAGTCGCGCGGGCCCAGCGCGCAGGCACGGTACTCGGCGAAGTGGAGCCGTAGCCAGTCGCGCCGCCGCTGCTCGGTCCAGGACGCGAACCGGTGGCCCGCGCGCGTGCCGGCCGCGGCCGGGGGGTCGTCGCCGAGAAGCCACGCGTCGACCAGCGCGCGGTAGCCGTCGCCGGCGGCGCAGGCCCCTTCGTCCTTGAGCGCCTCGCTGATCTGCCGGACGGCCCGGGACGCGTATCCGGGCGCGAGGTTCTCGTCGAGGTGGACGGCGGCGACGCCGTCCGCCACCGTGACGGGCATCCAGGCGGGACGCTGCTCGACCCTCGTGAAGGCTCCGGGCGTGCCGTTCAGCCGCGCGGCGAGCGGGGTCGCCGCCGCCATCAGCTGGGGCAGCGCGTCCCGCAGGGCGGGGTGCACGCAGACGGTGAGGGGCCACGTCCGGCACGCCGGCTCCGCCTGGGCGGGCGCCACCGTCCCGCCGGAGCCGTGCAGCGCGAGGGTGGCGGAGACGGTCGCGGCGAGCGCGAGCGCCAGGGGGAGGACGAGCAGGAGCCGCCGCGTCGCCCACATCACGTAGCCGAGGATCAGTGCCGTGGTCAGCCCGGCGGCCCAGAGGAGCTGGACGGCGAACACCTCGGGACGCAGGGTGGTGAACAGCTGGACGCGGGAGAACGCGGCGGGGGGAAGCAGGCTCCACCAGGACGTCCCGGGGATGCGCAGGGCGGCCCACAGGGAGGTCGCGGCGAGGACGAGGGCCGCGGTGGCGCGGTGGGGCGCGACGCGTCCCGTGAGGTAGCCCGCGACGACGTGCAGGACGAGAGCGCCGGCGCCGGAGAGCACGCCGAGCGGGTGGGGCTGCCCGGCGTGCGCGTGGACGAGGGTGACGGCGACGACCACCGCCGTGACGACGACGTAGGAGACCAGCGCGGCGGACGACAGCAGCAGCAGGTCGAACAGCACGCCCGTCGCGGGGGAGCGGGCGGTGAGGTCGCGCAGGTAGTCGAGCGGGCGTTCCCGGACCGCCGTCCACGCGGCCAGGCCCGCGGCGGCCGGGCCCAGGAGGCGGACGGCGTTGACCAGCGCGACGACGCTGTTGTCCCAGTACGCGACCGCCGGGCTCAGCGACAGGCACGCCGCCGCCGTCCCGAGCACGGTGAGGACCGGCACGGCGACGAGCAGCGCCGTGCGGCGGGCGTCCAGCCGGAGCACCCGCCCGAGGTCAGACACCGGTGGCGCTCTCGGCGGGCGACCGCCCCGGCCGCGCCTTCGCGAGCTGTGGCAGGGGCAGGTGCGGCAGCGCGAGCGACGGCAGGGAAACCTGCGGCAGCGCGCGCCGGACCGGGCGGCGCCGGGGCATCGCGTCGACGGTCTGCGGATGGAGGGCGCCGCGCGGG
>NZ_JBFARL010000199.1:0-13785 GCF_040674655.1 Actinomadura sp. NPDC049753
GTGAGGCCGTCCACCGGGACGATCCCGCCATCGAGAAGATCGTGAATCCGATCGCGGCGGCGTGGTCGGGCTATCGCCAGGTGTCGTTGGCGGTGCGGCTGGACGTGCCGGTCGTGTAGGTGCGGTTGGCGCCGCTCTCCCACGTCACGGCCCCCGCATCGGTCTTCTTGACGTACTTGTACTCGATCTTGGTGTTGGCGGGCAGCGTCACCGTCCCGCTCCAGACCGGGTAGCCGGACGGGGACAGCCTGACCGCCTTGGAGGTGTCCCACGAGCCGAGCGCCGGGACGTCGCCGACGAGGTAGACGCTCGTGCCCCAGGTGGTGGTGGCGTTGACGTTGAAGGTGTCGGAGACGGTCCCGGGGCCGGAGGTGGGCGGCGGGGTCTGTCCGGACCGGGCGTCCGCGTGGATCGCGACGGCGCCGCCCGCGGGGATCGTCACGGTCGCCGTCCCGCCCGACACGGTGACGGCGGTGCCCTGGCAGCCGCTCGAACCGAGGCCGCCGGTGATGACGTCGCAGTAGACGCCGTCCGCGAGCCCGGTCCGGTAGGACGCGGTGGACGGGCTGGAGGAGTCGTTGAGGCCGATCCAGCCTCTGGAGCCGCGGCTGAACCCGATGACGTTCCCCGCGGTGGCCGTGAAGTCGCCGACCGACGTGGCGGACGCGGTCGCGTTGTGCCAGCCGACCATGCCCTTCACTCCGGTCGAGCGGGTGATGCACTGCCAGCCGTTCGAGCAGTCCGCGCCGGTGACGGACCCGCGGGAGTCGGCGGGCGGCGACTGACCGGCCGACGACCAGGTGAACCCGTCGTACACCGAGGGCTTGCCGTACGGGTAGGCCAGCAGGAAGTAGGTCGCCAGGGTGTAGTCGGAGCCGCTCTTGTAGTTGAGCGTGGAGCCGTCCCGCTCCGTGTCGTGGTTGGTGATCATCGTGTGGGTGCGGGAGCCGTCCGCGTCCAGCGACCAGGACGGGATGCCGGACAGGTTCGACAGCGTCCCGTTCTGGAACTGGGTCTTCAGGCCCTGGGCGTAGGAGAAGCCGAGCACGTCGCCGTTCCCGGTGAACGCCGAGGGCTTCAGGTCGGCCGTGCTCGACCCGGGGAAGATCTCCTGCGCGATGTAGGGCGCCCTGCCCTCGGCGGTGGTGGCGTGCAGGGCGCCTCTGATGGCGGCGAAGTCGGCCTGGGCGATGTGCTTGGCGGCGTCGATCCGGAACCCGTCCACGCCGAGGCCGATCAGGTCGTTGAGGTAACCGGCGATCTTGTCGCGCACGTAGCCGGACTGGGTCTTCAGGTCCGACAGCGAGACCAGTTCGCAGTTCTGCACCTCGGAGGTGCTGTTCCAGTCGTCGATGCCCGCGTCGTCGTCGTTGCAGTATCCGTCGTTGGCGTGGTGGAAGTCGCCGTACCCGTACGGGACCGCCGGGTAGGCGAACCCGCCGGGATCGAAGGTCGAGCCGCCGTAGGTGGTGTTCACCGTGTTGTTGTGGCCCGCCATGTGGTTGACGACCGCGTCCACGTAGACGCGGACGCCCGCGTTGTGGCAGGCCGTCACCATGGAGGAGAACTGGGCGCGGGTTCCGAGCCTGCTCGTCAGGCCGTAGGAGACGGGCTGGTACACCTCCCACCACGGGTGGGCCCCGTCATTGGTCGAGGACAGGCTGACCGACTCGGCCGGCGGTGCGACCTGCACGGCCCCGTACCCGGCGGGGCCGAGGTGGCCGGTGCACGCGGCGGCGACGGACGGCCAGTTCCACTCCCAGAGGTTGGCGGTGACGTCGCTCGCGTTGAGGGAGGCGGCGGCCCTGGCGGGGCGGTCGGGGAGCAGGGCGGCGACGGGCGCCGTCCCGGCGAGGGCGAGGAGGCCGGCGGCGAGCAGCGACCGGCGGCGGGGGACTCTCGCGCGGGGGGCTCCCGCGCGTGGCGCGTCGTTGGCAGACATGGCGGCGAACTCCTGTCACGGGGCGCCTGGCGGGCGCCCGAGGGGGTGGGTGGACGGCCGTCCGCGAGCAACGCGAGAATGCTCTCTTCTTGCAGTCAGGTCAAGAGCTTGCGCAAGATTTCAATCGACTTGCAGAAAGGCGGCATCCCTCAGGAGGCGGGAGCGGCGCCGCGCGCGGCGAGGCGTTCCCGCTGGGGAACGACGGTGTACTTGGGGTCCTCGGCGGACTGCACGCCCGCGTGGAAGACGCCGAAACGCGTGCAGGCCGAACTCGCCAGGAGGGCCGCCCCGCTCAAGGCCGCCGCGACCCGGCTGCGCCCCCCGAGCAGGACGCATCCCGCGGTGCCCGCGGCGGAGAGGACCTCGCCCGCGCGCATGTAGGCCCCGCCCCTGCCCCGCCTGTACGGCTCGGCCGCCAGCCCGGCCCGGCGCTCCAGAACCGCGGCCGCGGCCAGTTCCAGACCGGCGCCGAACACGGCGGCGGTCCGCATCGGGGCGTTCTCCCGGACGGGCGCGGCGACCAGCGCCATGCCGGCCGCCGCGGCGGCGGCCGAGCCGACGAAGACGAACGGCAGCTCGCGGTGCGCCTCGTGCCAGGCGGGGACGGCGGTGTCGGCGGCGAGCACCGCGGTGTAGGCGGCGACGGCCGGGCCGAGTACGGCGGCTCCGGCGGTGGCGGCGCGGCCGAGGCGCGGGAAGAGCCCGGTCACCTCCAGCACGGCGGCGGCGCCCGCGGACGGGCCGTAGGCGGCCAGCAGCCAGGAGCCGACGCTCATCGGCGAGGTCGGCTTCATGACGCGCAGCATGTTGTAGAACCGCTCCGGCCGCCCGAGGTCGTGGACCAGCGCGGCCGTGGACCCGCCGATCGCGGCCAGCGAGGAGATCTTCAGCGCCCGCGCGGCCGCCGGGCGCCCGGTGAGCTGCGCGCCGGCGGCCAGCACCGACCCCGCGCCGGCCAGGCCGCCGAGGAAGAAGTATCCGGCGATGTCGAGGGACTTCCACACCGGCGGATTCAGGACGGGCTTGCCGTAGTAGGAGGTGAACTCGGCCTCCGGCACCATGGCCTTCTCGCCGCGCCCGCCCCGGCGCCCTCCGCGCCGTCCCCGGCCGCCCAGGCCCCTGCCGATCTGGGCCTCCCGGCCGGGCCGTTCCCCGCGCACGCCCTCCTTGCCGACCTCCGACGAGCTCATCGCGCGCCCCCCTTGCGGCCGTGCGCGGCGAAGACGGCGGCGAGCCCGCCGAGAAGCGTGGCGGCGGCGACTCCGGCGTGCCGCCACATGGACGGCAGGTCGCGCGTGGTGACGACCGGATCCGGCGGCAGCCCGTACACCTCGGGCTCGTCCAGCAGGAGGAAGAAGGCGCCGTCGCCGCCGACGCCGTCGTCCGGGTCGTGCCCGTAGAGCCGCGCGTCCTCGACGCCGAGGCCGTGGAGCTGGTCGACGCGCTGCGCCGCCCGCTCGCGCAGCTCGTCCAGCGGGCCGTACTGGATCGAGTCGGTCGGGCACGCCTTCGCGCACGCGGGCTCCTGCCCCACGCCGATCCGGTCGTAGCACAGGGTGCACTTCCACACCCGCCCGTCGCCCTTGCGCTGGTCGATGACCCCGTACGGGCAGGCGGGCACGCAGTAGCCGCAGCCGTTGCAGATGTCCTCCTGGACGACCACCGTGCCGAACTCGGTGCGGAACAGCGACCCGGTCGGGCACACGTCGAGGCAGGCGGCGTGCGTGCAGTGCTTGCACACGTCGGAGGCCATCAGCCAGCGCATGCCGCCCGCGTCCTGTGCGCCGCCCTGCGCGCCGCCGTGGTCGACCCCGGTCTCGTTCTGGCCGATCGGCTTGCTCTGCTCGATGAACGCGACGTGCCGCCAGGTGTCGGCGCCGAGGCCCTGCGTGTTGTCGTAGGACATGCCGGTGAACTCGAGGCCGTCCTCCGGGACGGCGTTCCATTCCTTGCACGCCACCTCGCACGCCTTGCAGCCGATGCACACCGACGTGTCGGTGAAGAAGCCCATGCGGGGCGGGTGGTCGGCGTAGCCGGAGTCGGCGGCGACGTCGGGCTCCGCGCCGGCGAGCAGGTTCCGTCCTATCAAACTGCCCATTTCCACGACTCCCATCGACGACACCGGCCCCTACCCGACTTCCCGGGGACGCGCCGCCTACACACCGCCCGCCGTCAGGCGCTCAACGCCTTCCATTGGCGGTCGGCGACGGGGCGCCAGGCGTCGTGCCGCTCGTGGAAGAGCGCGACGGCCTGGGCGCCGCTCCAGTCGCCGGGGAGCAGGGGCGCGGGGAGGCCGGGGTCGAGGAACGGGAACCGGCGCCATTCCTGGACGAGCCTGGTGTGCGCGGCGAACGTCCCCGGATCGTCGGCGGGACGCAGCGCGCCGACGGCGTCGAGGAAGTCCTCGTAGGCGAGCCCGATCTCGTCCAGGTCCCACGCCTGGCGCGCCACGCGCCGCGCCTCGTCCAGGTCGCCGAGCCGCCCGACGAACAGGGTGGAGCCGTCGGCGACGCCGATCTCGGCGAGGACCTCCCGGACCTCGGCCTCGCGCTCGGGGCGCGGGCTGACCCACACGCCGGGGGAGAGGTTGCCGAGGCCGCTCCAGGCGAGCCGGGTCCGCAGCAGGTGGCGCAGGCGGCGGCTGGTCTCCGGGACGGTGGCCAGCACCAGCAGCCACTGCCCGTCCCACGCGCCGCCCGGGCGGCCGAAGCCGTAGATCCGCTCGGTGCCGTCGGTGAGCAGCCGCTCCCCGGACGGGGTGAGCCGCCAGGCGGTGCGGCGGCCGTGGCGCTCCCCGGCGAGCCAGCCCTCCCCGGCGCTGCGGGCGAGCGCCTGCCGCACGGCCTTCTCCTCGACGCCGAGGAGCCCGAGCGCGCGCAGGAACGTCGCCGTCCACACCGGCTCGCCGCCGGGCAGGACGAACTCGCCCAGCACGGTCAGCAGCAGGGACCGCGCGCTCGCAGCGCCGAGTTCGCGCCGACGCCGGAACCTCGGCTCCGGGTGCGCCGCGTCCTCGCCGGTTCGGGCCATGTGCTCCTCCTCTGGGCCCTGATGGGCGCGTCCGTCTGCCGGGGCGGCCGGGCGCCGTCCAGTATCGCGCGGGTCCGGCCGGCGCCGCGCGGGCTGCGCCCGGAACCGACATCGTTCCACAAGTCTATTGACTGTCGTTTCATCTATGTAGAGCATTGGGGCCACGGTTCCCGGCGAGGGGAGACCTCGATGACCGCTGGAACGGCGACCGCACCGGTCCCGCCCGACACCTTCAACGCTTCCGACTACCTCCTCCGGGCGGCGTCCGGGCCCGGCGGCGGCCGGACGGCGCTGACCGGTCCGGGCGGGGACGTCAGCTACGCCGGGCTCGCCGGGCTCGCCGGAGACGTCGCCGCCGGCCTCGAACGGTGGGGGCTGCGCGCCGAGGAGCGGGTGGTGCTGTTCATGGCCGACGGCCCGCCCATGGCCGCGGCGATCCTGGGCGCGATGCGGCTCGGCGCCGTCCCCGTCCCGGTGTCGACGATGCTGACGGGCCCCGAGCTCGGCGGCCTGCTGGCCGACGCGCGCGCCAGGGTGCTGCTGGTCGGCGACCGGTTCGCGGCCGCCGCCGAGGCGGCCCTCGCGCACGCTCCCGGCGTCCGGCGCGTCGCGGTGGAGGGGGACGCGGCGCTCCGCGCCCCGGCGGGCGTGCGGGTGGACCCCTTCGAGGACCTGGTCCGCGAGGGGCGCGCCCGCGGCGGAGCGCCGGCCGAGCGGTACGCGACCTCGGACGACTCCAGCGCCCTGTGGCTCTACACGTCCGGAACGACGGGCCGCCCGAAGGGCGCGATGCACCGGCACGCCAACATCCGGCACGTCGTGGAGACCTACGGCCGCCAGGTGCTCGGCATCCGGCCGGACGACCGCTGCTACTCGGTCGCCAAGCTGTTCTTCGCCTACGGGATCGGCAACTCGCTGTTCTTCCCCCTCGCCGTCGGCGCGACCGCCGTCCTGGATCCGGACCGCCCGACCCCGGCGTCGGTGGCCGGGCGGCTGGCCGAGTACCGGCCGACCCTGTTCTTCGCCGTCCCGACCTTCTACGCGGCGATCCTCAACGCCGAGGTCCCGGTGGAGGCCTTCGCGTCCGTCCGCCTGGCGGTGTCGGCGGGGGAGCCGCTGCCCGCCGAGCTGTGCCGCCGCTTCACCGACCGGTACGGCGTGGAGATCATCGACGGGATCGGCTCCACGGAGTGCCTGCACATCTTCCTGTCGAACCGGCCCGGACGGGTCCGCCCGGGGACGACGGGCACCGCCGTCCCCGGCTACGAACTGCGCGTCGTGGACGCCGCCGGGGCCGACGTCGGGCCCGGGACGCCGGGCTCGCTGCTGGTGAAGGGCGAGTCGATCGCCACGGGCTACTGGTGCCGCACCGAGACGACCCGGCAGGTCTTCCAGGGGGAGTGGCTGCGCACGGGCGACACCTACGTGGTGGACGAGGACGGCTTCTACACCTGCCTGGGCCGGACGGGCGACATGCTCAAGGCCGGCGGCATCTGGGTGTCGCCGGCCGAGGTGGAGGGACGGCTGCTGGAGCACCCCGCGGTGGCGATGGCCGCCGTCGTCGGGCTGCCGGACGCCGACGGCCTGGACAAGCCCGTCGCCTGCGTCGTGCTCAAGGAGGGCGCGACCGCCGAGCCGGCCGAGCTGATCGGGTTCTGCCGGGCGGGCCTCGCGTCGTTCAAGCGCCCCCGCGAGGTGCTGGTGGTGGACGGGCTGCCCACGACGCCGACCGGCAAGCTGCGCCGCTTCGCCGTCCGCGAGCTCGCCTCGGCCCTGCTCGCCGCGCCCTGACCCGTCCCGGGGCCGCTCCCGGCCCCGGGCGGCCTCACGAGCCGAAATGCTACAAACAGTTGACGTGAAGAACGAAATTTGTGGAGCATGATGGAGACGGCACCGGCGGAAGGACAGCGCATGACCGGCCCCCACGTGGAGTTCCGGGTGGACCCGTCCCGCTACCGGCACTGGCGCCTGGACGTCGAAGGCGACGTCGCCACCCTGACGATGGCGGTCGACGAGTGGGGCGGGCTGGTCCCCGGATACGAGCTGAAGCTGAACTCCTACGACCTCGGCGTCGACATCGAGCTGTACGACGCCGTCCAGCGGCTCCGCTTCGAGCACCCCGCCGTGCGCGCGGTGGTCCTCACCAGCGGCAAGGAGAAGATCTTCTGCGCGGGCGCCAACATCCGGATGCTGGCCGCGTCCCCGCACGCCTGGAAGGTCAACTTCTGCAAGTTCACCAACGAGACCCGCAACGGCATCGAGGACGCGACGGCCCACTCCGGGCAGACCTACCTGGCGGCGCTGAACGGCACCGCCTCCGGCGGCGGTTACGAGCTGGCCCTCGCCTGCGAGCACATCATGCTCGTCGACGACCGGTCCTCGGCGGTGTCGCTGCCGGAGCTGCCGCTGCTCGGCGTCCTGCCGGGCACCGGCGGCCTGACCCGCGTGTCGGACAAGCGGCGCGTCCGCCGCGACCGCGCCGACTACTTCTCGACCAAGGCGGAGGGCCTCGGCGGCAGGAAGGCCGTCGCGTGGGGCCTGGTGGACGAGGCCGTCCCGCGCACCGCCTGGGACGAGACGGTCGCCGCACGCGCGCGGGAACTGGCGGCCCGCTCCTCCCGGCCGCGCGACGCCGAGGGGATCGCGCTGACGCCCCTCGGCAAGGAGCGCACGGACGCCGCGATCGCCTACCGGCACGTCTCGGCGGCGCTCGACCGCGACGCCGGCGCCGTCGAGATCACGATCGCGGGCCCGGACGCGCCTTCCGGCGACCCGCTCGGCGCGGACTTCTGGACGCTCGCCATGACCCGCGAGCTGGACGACCTCATCCTGGACCTGCGGACCAACGAGCCGGAGCTCGGCACGTGGGTGCTCCGCACGTCGGGGAGGGCCGAGCACGTCCTCGCCCACGACCGGCTGCTGCTCGACGCCTCCGGCGACTGGCTCGCCAACGAGATCGTGCACTACCTCAAGCGGACGCTGAAGCGGCTCGACGTCACCAGCCGCAGCCTCATCGCCCTGATCGAGCCCGGAAGCTGCTTCGCCGGCTCCCTCCTGGAGGTCGCGCTCGCCGCCGACCGCTCGTACCAGCTCGACGGCGTCTTCGAGGACGTCGACCCGGACGCCGATCCCGCCGCGGTCACCGTGGACGCGATGAACCTCGGACCGCTCCCTATGGGCAACGGGCTCACCCGGCTGGCGACCCGGTTCCTCGGCGACGACGGCGCGCTCGCCGCCGTCCGGGACGCCGCCGGCGAGCCTCTGGAGGCCGCCGACGCCGAGCGCCTCGGCCTGGTCACCTTCGCGCCCGACGACATCGACTGGGACGAGGAGATCCGCATCGCCGTCGAGGAGCGGGCCGGCTTCAGCCCCGACGCGCTCACCGGCCTGGAGGCCAACTACCGCTTCCCCGGCCCCGAGACCCTGGAGACCAAGATCTTCGGACGGCTGTCCGCCTGGCAGAACTGGATCTTCACGCGCCCGAACGCGTCCGGTCCGGACGGCGCCCTGCGCCGCTACGGCACCGGGCGGCGCGCCGACTTCGACCGAAAGCGAGTCTGAGCGATGGCGACCACCGCCGACTACACCGAGAAGATCCCCAACAACGTCGACCTGCACGAGGACCGGCGCCTCCAGCGCGCCCTGGAGTCGTGGCAGCCGAACTTCCTGTCCTGGTGGGAGTCGATGGGCCCGTCGCTGCCGACGCGGGAGGTCTACCTGCGCACCGCCGTCGACGTCGGCCGCGACGGATGGGCGCACTTCGGGCACGTCGCCATGAAGGACTACCGGTGGGGCATCTTCCTGGCCGAGCGCGACGGCGACCGCCGCATCGGCTTCGGCGCCCACAAGGGCGAGCCCGCCTGGCAGAAGGTGCCCGGCGAGTACCGCGCCGACCTCCAGCGCCTCATCGTCATCCAGGGCGACACCGAGCCGGCGTCGGTGGAGCAGCAGCGCAACCTCGGCGCCACCGCGCCCAGCCTCTACGACCTGCGCAACCTCTTCCAGGTGAACGTCGAGGAGGGCCGCCACCTGTGGGCGATGGTCTACCTCCTGCACGCCCACTTCGGGCGCGAGGGCCGCGAGGAGGCCGAGCAGCTGCTGCACCGCAACTCCGGCAGCGAGGAGTCGCCCCGCATCCTCGGCGCCTTCAACGAGGAGACTCCCGACTGGCTCTCGTTCTTCATGTTCACCTACTTCACCGACCGGGACGGCAAGTACCAGCTCGGCACGCTGAAGGAGTCCGGCTTCGACCCGCTGGCACGGACCTGCGAGTTCATGCTGAAGGAGGAGGCCCACCACATGATGGTCGGCACCACGGGCGTCGACCGGGTCGTCGAGCGGACCGTCCAGCTGATGAAGGAGCACGACACCGACGACGTCGCCCCGCACGGCGGGATCCCCCTGGACGTCGTGCAGAAGTACCTGAACTTCCACTACTCGGTGTCGCTCGACCTGTTCGGCTCCGAGACGTCCAGCAACGTCGCCGGCTACTACACGGCCGGGCTCAAGGGGCGCTGGATGGAGGACCGCCGCCGGGACGACCACCGCCTCACCGACGACGCCGTCATGGTGGACGCCCTCGTCGACGGCGCCGTCGGGCAGACCGAGGTCGCCGCGCTCGTCGGCCTCAACACCGACCTGCGCCGCGCGTACATCGCCGACTGCCAGAGCGGCGTCAACCGCTGGAACCGCATCCTGTCCGAGGCGGGCCTCCCGCAGCGCCTCCGCCTGCCGAGCATCGCCTTCAACCGCAAGGTCGGCGCCTTCGCCGGCGTCGAGGCCGCGCCGGACGGGGAGATGCTCGACGCCGCCGAGTGGGAGCGGCGCAAGGGCGCGTGGCTTCCGACGGAGGTCGACAGGACCCACGTCCGCTCGCTGATGCGGCCCGTCCGCGAGCGCGGCAGGATCGCCGCCTGGATCGCCCCGCCCCGCAACGGCGTCAACGGCCGGCCCTTCGACTACGAGTACGTGCGCCTCTGAACCGGAGGCGCCTCTAGCCGGCGGCGCCGCCGGGCCGGGGCCGCGTCTGGCTCGCGGCCGGGAAGAGCCGCAGCCAGGCGCCGCCGGGGCCCGGCTCGCGCACCTCGACGGGCTCGAACTCCGGCCCGGCCCCGGCGATCCCCCGGTGCACGGGCGCGGAGACGATCAACCCGAGGGCGGCCGCGACGCCCGCGAGCCGCCGCCGCAGGACGTCGGACTCCAGCCGCCGGGCGGCGCGGGCGAGCGCCGCCCCGGTGACCCCCTCCGGCCCCGCGTGCACGGGGCCCGCGTCGACCGCGACCCGCACCTGGAAGCGCCGCCCCTCGGCCGCGCCCTCGTTGTGCCGGTCGATGCGCTCGGCGAGCGCCCGCACCAGGGGATCCGCCGGAGCGTTCACCGGGACCCCGGGCGGGACGACGAGCAGCACGCCGTCGCCGCGGTCCTCGCGGTGGCAGGCCGCCCAGGGCACCCCGGCGGCGGCGAAGGACTCCTCCAGCGCCCCGAACAGGACCCGCCTGATGGCCGCCCGGTCCGCCTCGGTCCGGTCCGGGGAGCCGAATCCCACCACATCGGCGAACACGACCGTGCAGTCCTGCCCCGTGAGGAAAAGGGAGCCGGACACGGCCGGCGGGCGCGCCTCGCCGCCCGCCGTGAGCCGCTCCAGCCGCACCGGGTCGAGGACGTCGATCGTCCCGTCCCCGGCGTGGACGAGTCCCGCGCCGTCCCACTCGTTGAGCACGCTCGCCACCGCCGCGGGCGTCGAGGACGTCCAGCCCGCCAGCTCGGTCCCCGTCAGCGGGAGCGCCCCGTCCCGCGCCCGCGACAGCGTGGTGAACAGCGCGGCCAGCCGGCGCTCGGTGTCGGCGAGTTCGGTGCCGGAGGTGCGGGCCGCCGCCTCGACGGTGCGGTCGTGCGCCTGCTTCTCCAGCACCGACTGCACGCCCGCGTGGCGCTCCACGACGCGCCGGAAGTCCGCCGCGCCGACGACGAGCGCCTCCACGGTGTCCAGCGCGATGACCGTCGCCGTCCAGGCCTCGCCCTCGAACAGCGCCCGCTCGCCGATCAGGTCGCCCGGACCGCGGACCGCCACGATCCGCTCCTCGCCCGCCCGGTCGACGCGGACCTTCGTCCAGCCCGCCAGGAGGACGACGACGTAGTCGGCCGGATACCCCTGCCGCAGGATCGGCGCGCCCGGACCGAAGGCGCGCGGGCGCGCGACGCCGCGGACGGCGTCGCGCTCCTCCGGGCCCAGCGCGTGCCAGAAGCTTTCGCGGAACCTCCCGGACCGGTCGGCGGACCGCTCGCGGACCCCCTGCGCCCGGGCCGACGCGGCCCCGGCGCGCGCGAACCCGGCCAGCGGAGCCACGAACAGGGCCAGGACGGCGAACGTGAACGCGGCGAGCAGCGCCGCCGCGGACGTCCCGGTCTCCGCGGCCGCCCACGCCGTGCACACCGCCCCGAGGACGCCGAACGTCACGGCCCCCCGCGCGAGCGCCCGCCCCGGATCCGCCGCGTGCGAGGGCGCGGGCCCGGGCCCGTCCGCGGCGAAGGCGGGCGAGGCGTCGGAGAACGCCTCCAGCAGCAGCCGCGCCCGGCCCGCTCCGGCCGGCGGCGCCGTCCTCGGCCCGCCCGCGGCCGGTGCGTCGGAGAACGCCTCGAGCAGCCCGCGCCAGCCGCGATCAGGACTCGGCATCGCTTCCCCCGTTCATCCGGCCCGACCGGGCCCGTCGTCCTCACCGTCGCCGCCCGGGCCCGGCGGCAGCGCCCAGAGCGCGTACCGGCCGAGCTTCGCCATGACGGCCGGGGCGCTCGCACCGCACGCGAACGCCAGCCACGGCGCGTCGATCAGGTCGCTCGCCGCGGCCGCCGACGTCACCATCGCGGCGAGCGCGCAGTGCAGCGCGCAGGCGAACAGGTAGTACCGGCCGCCCGGTCCCTTCGGGTAGCGCCAGGGCGGCCCCTTCACGCGCCGGTTCGCCTCCAGGAACGCCAGCGTGCGGTTGGCCGCGGCCCCCATGAGCCCCCACACGACGAACTGCCACATGACCCGACGGTAGGGTCCGGCGCGGGGTCAGACCGTGACACGCCGCACAAAACGCGCAGAAACCCGCCGCCGGTCTCGCGACGGGGTTCCGGTACTGTGCGCCGCATGGGTCCTGAGGAAGCCGACGCGAAGGTCAAGCTCGCCACCACCCGGTACGAAGACCTCGCGGCGCAGGTCGAAGCGGCGAAGGAGGACCTGTTCGACGCCTACGCGGCCGCGGCCCGCGAGGGCCTCGGCCCCGAGGAGCTGGCCGGCGGCTCCCCGTTCACCGCCGACGAGATCGCCGCCGGGCTGCGGGAGCGCGGCGCCGGGTCCGCCTAGCGGGCGAGGTGGCGGGAGATCACCAGGCGCTGGATCTGGTTGGTGCCCTCGAAGATCTGCATGACCTTGGCCTCGCGCATGAAGCGCTCGACCGGGAAGTCGCGGGTGTAGCCGGCGCCGCCCAGGACCTGCACGGCGTCCGTGGTGACCTTCATGGCGTTGTCGGTGGAGACCAGCTTGGCGACGGACGCCTCGCGGCCGTAGGGGCGGCCCGCGTCCTTGAGCCGGGCGGCGGCGAGGTAGGTGGCGCGCGCGGACTCGACGGCGGCGGCCATGTCGGCCAGGACGAAGGCGAGCCCCTGGTGGTCGATGATCGCCTTGCCGAAGGCCTCGCGCTCCTTGGCGTAGGCGACGGCGGTGTCGAGCGCGCCCTGGGCCAGGCCGGTGGCGACCGCGGCGATGCCGAGGCGGCCGGCGTCGAGGCCGGCGAGGGCGATGGACAGCCCCTGGCCCTCGTGGCCGATCAGGTGGTCCGCGGGGACACGCGCGTCCACCAGGCGGACGGTCGCGGTGGTGGAGCCCATCAGGCCCATCTTGTCCTCGGGCTCGTCGAACTCCAGCCCGGGAGTGTCGGCGGGGACGTGGAAGCAGGAGATGCCGCGCGACTTCTCCTGTGACGTGCGGGCCATGACGGTGTAGAAGTCGGCCTTGCCGCCGTGGGTCGTCCACGCCTTGGCGCCGTTGAGGACGTAGGAGTCGCCGTCGCGGACGGCCCTGGCGCGCATCGCGGCCGGGTCGGAGCCCGCGTGCGCCTCGGAGAGGCAGTAGGCGCCGAGGCGCTCGCCCGAGAGCATGCCGGGCAGCCACCGCGCACGCTGCTCGTCGGTGCCGAAGGCGAAGAGGGGGAAGCAGGACAGGGCGTGGACGCTGACGCCGACGCCGACGCTCGCCCAGGCCGCCCCGATCTCTTCGAGGACCTGAAGGTAGATCTCGTAGGGCTGCTCGCCGCCGCCGAACTCCTCCGGGTACGGCAGCGTCAGCAGGCCCGCCCGGCCCAGCGTCGTGAACACCTCCCGGGGAAACGTCCCGGTGCGCTCGGCGTCCGCGACGCGCGGCGCGAGCTCCTTGGCCGCGATCTCGCGGGTGAGCGCGATCAGGTCCTCGGACTCGGCGGTCGGCAGGTGCCGGGTGGCGGGCATGGGCGGTCTCCTTTCGGCACCGCCAACCGTACCAAAAGCAGTACCGGCGAACCCATTTTGGTACTGTCGCCGTCATGACCTCGGTGGACGAACGGGCGACCCGGGCGTCGCGGCGGCGCGAGACGCTGATCGACCGGCTCATGGACCTCTTCCTGGAGCGCGGGTTCGCCGAGCTGAGCGTCGCGGACCTGGCCGCGCTGCTGCGCTGCTCCAAGAGCACGCTCTACTCGGTCGCGGCGAGCCGGGAGCAGATCATCACGGCCGTCGTGCGGGCCTTCTTCCGCCGCGCGACCGAGCGCGTGGAGGCCGCGCTCGAAGGCAGCGCCGAC